>JAEXXY010000222.1 GCA_023451855.1 Actinomycetes bacterium | reverse complement strand
ACCGTGCGCGCCTTCCTCACCGCCGCCGGCATGGGGCCCGACGGTGCGCACCGCGAGCGCGTCGTCGACGCCGACGGCCGTACCGTCAGCGAGCTGCGCCTGTCCGCGACGGTCGCGCCGGAGCCCTCGTGACCGATGCCGCCACCGCGCCCGACGGGCTCCCCCGCGGCGAGCGTCGGGTCGTGGTGCGGGAGGCGCTGTCGGTCGGGGTCGCGACGGGCGCGTACGGCATCAGCTTCGGGGCCCTCGCCGTGGCCGCCGGGCTCGACGTCTGGCAGGCGATGGCCCTGTCGCTGCTCATGTTCACGGGCGGGTCGCAGTTCGCCTTCGTCGGCATCGTCGCGAACGGCCTGCACGCCGCCCCGGCTGCCATCGCGGCGTCGTCGCTGCTCGGCGTGCGCAACGGCCTCTACGCGCTCGAGCTGACCCAGCTGCTCGGTGTGCGCGGAGCCCGCCGCGTCGCGGCCGCCCACCTGACCATCGACGAGTCGACGGCCGTCGCGGTGTCGCAGGAGGACGTCCGGGCGTCGCGGCTCGGCTTCTGGCTCACCGGCGCCTCGGTGTTCACGCTGTGGAACCTCACGACGCTCGCCGGCGCCCTGCTCGGCAACGCGCTCGGCGACCCACGCCGGTACGGCCTCGACGCCGCCGCCTGCGCCGCCTTCACCGCCCTCCTCTGGCCGCGCCTGCGCAGCCGCGACGCCGTGGCCATCGCCGCCGTGGCCG
This sequence comes from Actinomycetes bacterium, assembly GCA_023451855.1. Lineage (GTDB taxonomy): Bacteria > Actinomycetota > Actinomycetes > Actinomycetales > Dermatophilaceae > Monashia. The sequence goes on along the minus strand of JAEXXY010000222.1, from coordinate 4,459 downwards.
TGGTCGTCGCCGTCGTCCTGTCGCCGCGCCTGCCGGCCGGCGTCCCCGTGCTCGTCGCGGCGCTCGCGGCGCTTATCGCCTGGCGTACCGCCAAGGACCGCGAGCCCGACGCGTCGGTCGGCTCGACGGGGCACGACATCGAAGGGGTCGCAAACGGCACCGACCGCCACGTCCCCGACGACGGAGGGCGGCGATGACCCTGTGGGTGGCGATCCTGGTCGCCGCGGCGATCGCGTTCGGGCTCAAGCTCGCCGGCTACCTCGTGCCGGCCAGCCTGTTGGCTGAGCCGCGGGTCAAGCGCATCACGGCGGCGCTGCCCATCGCCCTGCTCGCCGCGCTCATCGCGACACAGACCTTCACGGTGCCCGGTGGGGGTCTGACGCTCGACGCGCGGCTCGCTGCGGTCGGCGTCGCGGTCGTGGCGCTGCTGTTCCGGGCGCCGTTCATCGTCGTCGTCGTGCTCGGCGCGGCGACCGCGGCCGTGCTGCGGGCCGCCGGCTGGGGCTGAGCGTCAGCGTCCGTGTCGGCAGGTGTCGCACGTGCAGTCCTCGCACGCGCACGTGTCGCAGGTGCAGCCCTCGGGGCAGTTGTCGCACGTGCACGCGGTCGAGGGCTGGGTCTCCGACGGCGGGATGGGAGGCACTCCGGTGGACATCTCGACTCCTTCCGAGGCGCCGCAGCGCTGGATGCCGCGGTTCTCCTCCTCCCTACCCGGATCCGCGGCCGTCGATCAGGGCCGTCGATCAGGAGGCCCGCCTCGCTGAGGTCGGGTCAGTCCAGGCCGAGGTAGTGCTCGAGACCCACGGTGACACCCGGGTGGTCGGCCACGGCGCGAACCGCTGCGAGGACCCCGGGCATGAACGACGCGCGGTCGAAGGAGTCGTGACGGATCGTCAGCTGCTCGCCGGCGTTGCCGAGCAGGACCTCCTGGTGGGCGGTGAGGCCGCGCAGCCGGACCGAGTGGACGGGCACGCCGTCGACCCGGGCACCACGCGCACCGTCGGGATCGTGCGTCGTGGCGTCGGGCCCGGGTGCCACGCCCGCCTCGTCGCGGGCAGCGGCGATCATCGACGCGGTCCGGGCCGCGGTGCCCGAGGGGGCGTCGACCTTCGCGGGGTGGTGCAGCTCGATGACCTCGACCGACTCGAAGTACGGGGCGGCCTTGGCCGCGAACGCCATCATGAGCAGGGCACCGATGGCGAAGTTCGGAGCGATGAGGACTCCGACGCCGGCGCCGGTGCTCGACGGGGGCGCGTCGGCCAGCTGTCCGCGGAGGGCGTCGAGCCGTGCGTCGTCCCAGCCGGTCGTGCCGACGACGACGTGGACACCGCGCTCGACGCAGTGGGCGACGTTGCCGGGAGAGGCGGCCGGCACCGTCAGCTCGACGGCTACGTCGGCCCCGCCGAGGTCGCCGAGGTCGTCGCTGCTGCCGTAGGCGCCGACGAGCCGGACGCCGTCGGCGGCCTCGATCGCACGGACCGCCTCGGATCCCATGCGGCCGCTCGCTCCGATGACGGCCACGCGGATCTCACGCGTCACCCCACCGGCGCCCTCTTGCCCTGTCGCCTGCCCGCTCGTGGTCTGCACGCCTCGAGGGTAGTGGCGCCGGACCGGCAGTCGTCGAAGGACTCAACGGGTCAGGGCTTCGCCGACCCTTCCGGCCGGCGCTCTGTCTGTCACAAGGCGTCGCGACTTTCGGCGGCCCGGCGGACACTGGGAGGAGGAAGTGATCGCCATGCCGAACTGCGCCCACCCCGCTGCCTGGTCCTCCGCACCCGCCGTCGCCCACCGGGCCCGCACCCCCGGCGACGGGCGTGCCCGCCATCGCCTGGCCGCCGTCGTGGCGGCCGTGGCGCTCGCTCTCTCCTTCGGGGTCGTCACAGCCCCCGATGCCGGCGCGGTCGTGCTGTTCGGCAACGACATCTCCTGGCCGCAGTGCACGGTCGCCCAGGGCGGTGCCGGCCAGCCGATGCCGCCGACCTCCACCCAGTTCGTCGTCGTCGGTCTCACCCGTGGGCTGCCGTTCACCGAGAACCCCTGTGTCTCCTCGCAGGTGCAGTGGGCCCGCGACCACGCCAAGCCCGCACAGGCCTACACCATGGCCGGCTTCCCGACGACGGCGCAGCTGTCGACCTACGGCTCGCTCGGGCCGTGGGCCTCGAGGACCCGGGCCGGGCGGCTGTCGAACGTCGGCTACGCCGAGGCCACCTACGCCACGTCGACCCTCACACGGATCGGCTGGCGGCCGCCGGTCGTCTGGATCGACGTCGAGCCGCGGCCGGCGCAGCCGTGGCCGTCGACCACGTGGGGTCAGCGGGTCGAGAACCGCTACGTCGTCGAAGGGATCATGCGTGGCCTGCGCGACCGCGGCTACCCCTACGGCCTCTACTCGAACTCGTCCGGCTGGCAGGCGATCACGGGCTCCTGGCTGCTGCCCGGTGTGCCGGTGTGGGCCACCGCGGGAACACTCGACTACCCCAACGAGGCGCTCGACCGGTGCACCCAGCCGAGCTTCTCGGGAGGGCGGGTGTACCTCTCGCAGTGGTGGAACGACACGACCGACTTCGACCGCACGTGCGCGCCGTACGCCTTCACCGCCCTGCCCGTCGCGGCCTCGACACTCACGGCCTCGACGGGCGACGTCGACGGCGACTGGCGCACCGACGTCCTCGCCCGCTGGACGACCGGCGTGCTGAAGCTGTACTCCGGCACGGGCACCGGTGCCCTCTCGCTCGGCCGACAGGTCGGGACGGGCTGGAGCGGCTTCGACGCCCTCGACACCGCCGGCGACCTCGACGGCAACGGCACCCTCGACGTCCTGGCGCGCGAGCGGGCCACCGGCTACCTGTGGCTCTACCGCGGTGACGGCCGTGGGGGCTGGATCCTGCCCCGGGTGCGCGTCGGCACGGGCTGGGGCGGCATGAGCACGATCTTGGGCCCGGGTGACCTCACCGGCGACGGGCGGCCCGACCTGCTCGCCCGTCGGGCCTCGGACGGCACGGCCTGGGTGTACCCGGGCACCGGGCACGCCACGTGGCGTCCGCCCAGCCAGGTCGCCTCGGGATGGAACCGCTACGACCGGATCGTGCCCGTCGGTGACGTCACCGGTGACGGACGCCCCGACGTCATGGCCAGGGAGCCCTCGACGGGTCGCCTGTGGCTGCTGGCCGGCACCGGGGTGGGTGGCTTCGCCACACCGGTCCTCGTCGGCACCGGCTGGAACGGCATGACCGCCCTCGCCTCCCCCGGTGACTTCGACGGCGACCGCGTCGGTGACGTCCTGGCCCGCGACCGCGCCGGCGTGCTCTGGCTCTACCCGCGCACGGCATCCGGGGGCTGGTCCCCACGGCGTCAGGTGAGCACGGGATGGAACGTCGCGAACGTGCTCTTCTGAGCGCATCGACGACGCAGCCACGCGCCTGTCAGCCAAAACCCAGCGGCGGACGCGAGCATCCGCGCGTGAGCACGGACCCCGAGGGCGAACCCAGCCCCGATACCCCGGACGCCGACACGGCCGTCCTGCCCGCCACCGCGCGCGGTAGCCGGGTCGACCGACGCGTCTTCCTGGCCGGCGTCACCGGCTCGCTGGCGCTCGGTGCCGCGGCCTGCTCCTCACCGGGCACCACCGACGCCGTGGCCACCTCCGGGGGCTCGTCCGGTGCCGGACCGGGTTCCTCCACCCCGAGCGCCTCCACCCAAGACGCCTCCGGCACGAGTGCCCCCGCGTCGGCGAGCGCCACCTCCACGGCGGCCACTCCCCCGTCCGGACGCGTCACGCCGGCCGTGCTGCAGACGAACGGGCCCGACGTCGTCCACGGGCCCTCGTCGGCGCCCCGTGTCGCGCTGACGTTCCACGGAGCCGGCGACCCGAGCCTGACGCATCGCGTTCTCGCGCTGCTGGCCCGCCACGACGCCCGCGTCACCGTCTTCGCCATCGGCACCTGGCTGTCGGCCAACCCCGACCTCGGCCGCGCGGTCGTCGACGCCGGCCACGACCTGGGCAACCACACGTGGTCGCACCGCACGATGCCACGGCTCGACGTCGCCACGGCCCGCACCGAGGTCGCCCGTGGGGCCGAGGCGGTCGCCGCCGTCGCCGGCTCCTCGCCCCTGCTGTTCCGCCCGTCCGGCACCCCGACGTCGACCGCCACCATCCGTGCGGCGGCCCGGGCGGCCGGATACCACCGGTGCGTGTCCTACTCCGTCGACCCGCGCGACTACGCCGACCCCGGCGCGGCCGCCGTGACGGCGCGCACGCTCTCGGCCGTCCGCCCCGGCAGCATCGTGTCGCTGCACCTCGGCCATCCCGGCACGGCCGCCGCGCTCCCCTCCGTGCTGTCCGGCCTCGCCTCGCGGGGCCTGCACGCCGTCACCCTGACCGAGCTGCTCGCATGAGGCGCCGCGCCCCCAGCGGCCCGACGCGCCTGGCCGTGCTGACGGCGTGGGTGCTGCTCACCGC
>JAEXXY010000352.1 GCA_023451855.1 Actinomycetes bacterium | reverse complement strand
GCCGAGGGCGTGCCACATGGCGATGCGACCCTGCATGGCGGCCACCGAGGCCAGGGGCAGGACCCCGGTGCAGTCACCGGCCGCGTAGACGCCACCGACGCTGGTGCGCGAGACCCGGTCGACCTGGACGTGCCCGGACTGGCTCAGCTCGACGCCGGCCTCCTCGAGCCCGAGCCCGGCGGTGTTCGGCACCGACCCGACCGCGAGCAGCGCGTGCGAACCCTCGACGGTCCGCCCGTCGACGAGGGTGACGACGACGCCGTCGGCGGTACGCTCGACCGACGCGGCGCGCGACTTGTTCAGCACCTCCATGCCGCGCTTGCGGAAGACGTCCTCGATGACGGTGGCGGCGTCGGCGTCCTCGCCCGGGAGCACCCGGTCGCGGGAGGAGACGAGGACGACCTGCGAGCCCAAGCCGAGGTAGGCCTGCGCGAGCTCGGCGCCGGTGACGCCGGAGCCGATGACGATGATCCGCTCGGGCAGCTCGTCGAGGGCGTAGATCTGCTGCCACGTGAGGATGCGCTCCCCGTCGGGTCGCATGGTGTCCATGACGCGGGGGGAGGCACCGGTGGCGAGGAGCACGACGTCGGCCGAGAGCTCCCGGGTGCTGCCGTCCTCGAGGGTGGCGACGACGCGCTCACGCGAGGCGAGCCGCGCCGAGCCGGTCAGGACGGTGACCCCGACCTGCTCGAGACTGCCGCGGATGTCCCCGCTCTGCGCGGCCGCGAGCTCGAGGATGCGGCCGTTGACGGTCCGGGCCTGGGCGACGGCGTCGGACACCTCGTCGCCGTCGTCGTCCTGCAGGCGCACCCCGAGACGCGAGGCGGTCTCGAAGTCGGACATGTAGTCGGCGGTGGCGATGAGCGCCTTGCTCGGGACGCAGTCGGTGAGCACCGCGGCGCCGCCGACGCCGTCCCTCTCGACGACGGTGACCTGCGCGCCGAGCTGGGCGGCGACGAGCGCCGCCTCGTACCCGCCCGGGCCGCCCCCGATGATGACAACGGACGTCTCACGCGTGATCACGCGTCCATCCAACCATCCCGCCGAGTGGTGTTCGCACCGCGGACGGCGTCGCTAGAGTCCTGAACGTGACCACGACGCACCTCGACCTCGCCGACCCCTCCACCGACCCCTTCGCCGTCGCCGACGCCGCTGCCGCCGTCATCGCCGAGCGCACGGGCGTCGAGCGCCACGACGTCGCGCTCGTCCTCGGCTCCGGCTGGGGCCAGACGGCCGACCTCGTCGGCGAGACCCTCGCCACGATCGAGAACGCCGACGTCCCCGGCTTCCACCGCGCGGCCGTCGCCGGACACTCGGGCACGATGCGGTCGGTCGCGATCGGCGACACCGGCCGTCGGGCGCTGGTCTTCGGCACCCGCACCCACTTCTACGAGGGCCGCGGCGTTCGTTCGGTGGTCCACGGCGTCCGCACGGCGAAAGCCGCCGGGTGCAGCACCATCGTTCTGACGAACGGCTGCGGTGGCCTCAAGCCGGCATGGGCCCCCGGCACCCCGGTCCTCATCCGCGACCACATCAACCTCACCGCCCACTCCCCCATCGAGGGTGCGAACTTCGTCGACCTCACCGACGTCTACACCCCGCGGCTGCGCCAGCTGGCCCGCGAGGTCGACCCCGACCTCGACGAGGGCGTCTACGTCCAGTTCCGCGGCCCCCACTACGAGACCCCGGCCGAGGTGCGGATGGCCAAGGTCATCGGCGGCGACCTCGTCGGCATGTCCACCTCGCTCGAGGCCATCGCGGCCCGGCAGAGCGGCCTCGACGTCCTCGGGATCTCGCTCGTCACCAACCTCGCGGCCGGCATCTCCGAGACGCCGCTGCACCACGAGGAGGTCCTCGAGGCCGGACGCGCCGCGGCCGACCGTTGCGGACGCCTCCTCGCCGCCGTCGTGGGGCGCATCTGATGGCGGGCGAGCCCGGCACCGACCCGCTCCTCACGGAGGCCGCCGCGTGGCGCGACGACGACCCCGACCCGACGACCCGCGACGAGCTCGACGCGCTGCTGCGCCAGGCGCAGGCCGGTGACGACGCCGCCCGCACCGAGCTCGCCGACCGGTTCGCCGGACTGCTCGAGTTCGGCACGGCCGGCCTGCGTGGCGCGCTCGGGGCCGGGCCGAACCGGATGAACCGCAGCGTCGTCATCCGGGCCGCGGCAGGACTGACCGCCTACCTCAAGGCCGAGGGCGGCGCCGGGACGCACCCGACCGTCGTCATCGGGTACGACGCGCGCTACAACTCCGACGTCTTCGCCCGCGACACCGCGGCGGTCGTCGTCGCCGCGGGCGGCCGCGCCCTCCTGCTCCCCCAGCCATTGCCGACCCCGGTCCTCGCCTTCGCCATCCGCCATCTCGGCGCCGACGCCGGAGTCATGGTCACGGCGAGCCACAACCCGCCGCAGGACAACGGCTACAAGGTGTACCTCGGCGACGGCAGCCAGATCGTGCCCCCGTCCGACGCGCAGATCGCCGCCCACATCGCCCGCGTCGAGCGCGTCGCCGACGTGCCGCGCGCCCACGACGGCTGGGAGACCCTCGGCGACGAGCTGCTCGGAGACTACCTCGACGCCGTCGTCACGGTCGTCGACCCGGACTCGCCGCGCGACCTCGCGATCGTGCACACCAGCCTGCACGGCGTCGGCCACGGCACCGTGACGGCGGCCTTCCAGCGCGCCGGCTTCGGGGCCCTGTCCGCCGTTGACGAGCAGGCCGTGCCCGACCCCGACTTCCCCACTGTCGCGTTCCCGAACCCCGAGGAGAAGGGCGCCATCGACCTGGCCCTGGCCCGGGCGCGCGCCACGCAGTGCGACCTCGTCATCGCCAACGACCCCGACGCCGACCGCTGCGCCGCGGCGATCCACGACCCGGCCCTCGGCGACTGGCGGATGCTGCGCGGCGACGAGGTCGGGGCGCTCCTCGGGGCGCACGTCGTGCGCCGCGGGGTCTCGCCCGGCGACGTCTTCGCCAACTCGATCGTGTCCTCGCGCCTGCTCGCCGCCATCGCCCGCGGCGCCGGGCTCGCCCACGAGGAGACCCTCACCGGCTTCAAGTGGATCTCGCGCGTGCCCGGCCTGCGCTACGGCTACGAGGAGGCGCTCGGCTACTGCGTCGCGCCCCAGCTCGTGCGCGACAAGGACGGCGTCAGCGCCGCCCTGCTGCTCGCCGAGCTCGCCGCGTCGCTCAAGGCGCAGGGCCGCACCCTGACCGACCTGCTCGACGACCTCGCCACCGAGCACGGCGTCCACGCCACCGACTCGTTCTCGGTGCGGGTCTCGGACCTCTCGCAGAGCGAGGCCCTGATGGACCGGCTGCGCGCCGAGCCGCCGACGTCGGTGGCCGGCATCGCCGTGGCACGTGTCGACGACCTGGCGCGCGGTGACGGTGGCCTGCCCCCGACCGAGGGCCTGCGCTGGTTCCTCGAGGACGACTCGCGCGTCATCGTGCGCCCGAGCGGCACCGAGCCGAAGGTCAAGGTGTACCTCGAGGTCATCGAGCCGGTCCCCGGCCCCGAGTCGCTGCCGGTGGCCCGCGCCACGGCCGAGACTCGCCTGGCCGCGGAGCGCGCCGACCTGGAGCGGCTCACCGCGCTCTGAGACCCCAGCCGGTGGCGTCACCCACGGCGTCACCCCTCAGACGACGAACGTCCCGATGACGAAGAACGCGATCCCGGCCAGCAGCAGGCCCACGGACACCGGGTCCCAGGACTGCGAGGCGATGCGGGGCGTGCGACCGTCCTTGCGGCGCCGGTCCTCCTCGCGCCGCGCCTCGATCTCGGCGGCGACGGTCTGGGCCTCGATCTTCGGACGCTTGGGGCGCGGGTCCACCTCGGGCGCCGCCGGGCCGCGCAGGCGGTTAGAGCCGATGGCGAGGGCCTGACGGCCGTACCGCGGGCGGCCCGGGTCGGACGGCACCGCCCAGGCGGTGTACTTGCGGCCGCCGGAGAAGAGCTCGAGGGCCCAGCGCGAGCGGACCTCGTCGATGGCCGGCCACGTGACGTCGACGACCCGCATCGGGTTGATGAGGCGCACCCCTTCGGCGTGGATGACCGCGCTCGGGCGCACGACGAACAGCCACAGGAGCACGAACGCGAGCGTGATGCTCGAGATGAGCGTCCAGCTCGGCGGCGGCACGAGGATGGCGGGCACGAGCAGGGCCAGGCCGCAGACGAGACCGATGATGCCGACGGCGACCGACGAGCCGGGGCGCAGCGTGCGGGCGTCGCGGAGCGGGCCCAGGCCCGTCGACTCGGCCTCGGTGGCCCGGGCCGGGGGTGCGGCGTCGAACGCCTCGTCGTCGCGACTCACGTGTCCTCCTCGTTCTGCTGCGACCGGTCCCACCGGCCGCACGAGACGCCCGGTACGGGTCCGCACGCCATCGCCAGACTCTCTCACGCGCGCCCGTGAGCGGGCACCGTCGGGCTGCGCCGACGCGTTCGGTGGCGTCTCGGATCGTGGATAGACTCGGCGGGTGACTGTTAGCACGACGACGCGCACGGCGCAGGAGCTCACCGCACAGGCGCGGGACGTCCTGGGCGTGTCGCGCCTGACCAACAACGCGCTCACCTCATGGCTGCACGGGCTCCCCGGCGTCGACCAGGTCGGCTGCGAGGCGCGGGCCGCCGGGCTCGCCACCCGCTCGATCAAGACGACGAGCAAGGCCTGGGCCATCGACACGGCGATCGGGATGATCGACCTGACGACGCTCGAGGGGGCCGACACGGTCGGCAAGGTGCGCTCGCTGTGCGCCAAGGCCCTCGTCCCCGACCCGCTCGACCCCACGACGCCGCGTCCGGCCGCGATCTGCGTCTACGGCGACATGGTCGAGACCGCCAAGGCGGCCCTCGGCGACAGCGGCATCCACGTCGCCGCGGTTGCCACGGCCTTCCCGTCCGGCCGGGCGAGCATGCCGGTCAAGCTCGCCGACACCCGTGACGCCGTGCGCGCCGGGGCCGACGAGATCGACATGGTCATCGACCGCGGCGCGTTCCTCTCGGGCGACTACCTCACGGTGTTCAACCAGATCGCCGAGGTCAAGCAGGCCTGCGGCGCCGCACACCTCAAGGTCATCATGGAGACCGGCGAGCTCGTCACCTACGACAACGTCCGCCGCGCCTCCTACCTGTCGATGCTCGCCGGTGGCGACTTCATCAAGACCTCCACCGGCAAGGTGCAGCCGGCCGCCACGCTGCCGGTCACGCTCATCATGCTCGAGGCCGTCCGCGACTGGCGTGAGGCCACCGGCGTGCAGGTCGGCGTCAAGCCCGCGGGCGGCATCAAGACGACGAAGGACGCCATCAAGTACCTCGTCATGGTCAGCGAGATCGCCGGCGATGACTGGATGACCCCGGAGTGGTTCCGCTTCGGGGCCTCCAGCCTGCTCAACGACCTCCTGCTGCAGCGGCAGAAGCTCGCGACCGGGGCCTACTCCGGTGCCGACTACGTGACGATCGACTGACCGAGGACCCCACTGATGCCCACCTTCGAGTACGCCCCCGCGCCCGAGTCGCGCGCCATCGTCACCATCGAGAAGTCCTACGGCCTCTTCATCGACGGCGCCTTCACCCGCCCCAAGGCGACCTTCCCCACCATCAACCCCGCCGACGAGTCGGTCCTCGCCGAGGTCAGCCAGGCCGGTCCCAAGGACGTCGACAAGGCGGTCGCGGCCGCCCGTCGCGCCTACGAGGGCGAATGGGGGCGCCTGTCCGGCGCCGAGCGCGGCAAGTACCTGTTCCGCATCGCGCGCCTCCTGCAGGAGCGCGCCCGCGAGTTCGCCGTCCTCGAGACCCTCGACAACGGCAAGCCGATCAAGGAGACCCGCGACTTCGACGTGCCCACGGCGGCGGCGCACTTCTTCTACCACGCCGGCTGGGCCGACAAGCTGGAGTACGCAGGCCTCACCGTCCCGGGCTCCGACGCGCCCCGACCGCACGGCGTGGTCGGGCAGGTCATCCCGTGGAACTTCCCGCTGCTCATGCTCGCCTGGAAGGTCGCGCCGGCGCTCGCCACGGGCAACACCGTCGTGCTCAAGCCGGCCGAGACCACGCCGCTGAGCGCCCTCCTCTTCGCCGAGGTCTGCCAGCAGGCCGGGCTCCCCGCGGGCGTCGTCAACATCGTCACCGGCGACGGCCGCACCGGCCAGGCCCTCGTCGAGCACCCCGACGTCGACAAGATCGCCTTCACCGGCTCCACCGAGGTCGGCAAGATCATCGCCCGGTCCATCGCCGGGACGAGCAAGAAGGCGACGCTCGAGCTCGGCGGCAAGGCCGCCAACATCATCTTCGACGACGCCCCGATCGACCAGGCCGTCGAGGGCATCGTCGGCGGCATCTTCTTCAACCAGGGCCAGGTGTGCTGCGCCGGTTCGCGCCTGCTCGTGCAGGAGAACGTCCACGACCAGGTCATCGCCAAGCTCAAGCGACGCCTGCAGACGCTGCGCGTCGGCGACCCGATGGACAAGAACAGCGACCTCGGCGCGATCAACTCCCGGGAGCAGCTGGACCGCATCACGACGCTCGTCGACGCGGGCGTCGCCGAGGGGGCCGAGCGCTGGAGCCCGGCGTGCACGCTGCCGGGCAAGGGATTCTGGTTCCCGCCGACGCTGCTGACCGGCGTCTCCCAGAGCCACCGGGTCGCCACGGAGGAGATCTTCGGGCCCGTCCTGACCGTGCTCACCTTCCGCACCCCCCAGGAGGCGGTCGCGAAGGCGAACAACACGGCGTACGGCCTGTCCGCCGGCGTCTGGACCGAGAAGGGCTCGCGCATCCTCTGGATGGCCGACCAGCTCAAGGCCGGCGTCGTCTGGGCCAACACGTTCAACCGCTTCGACCCGAGCTCGCCGTTCGGCGGGTACAAGGAGTCCGGCTACGGCCGCGAGGGCGGCCGCCACGGCCTCGAGGCCTACGTCACCACCGCCCCTTCGAACCTGACGGGATCCACTCGATGAGCCGCCTCGACGTGCGCAAGACCTACAAGCTCTACATCGGCGGCAAGTTCCCCCGCAGCGAGTCCGGCCGCTCCTACGAGGTCGTCTCGGCCAAGGGCGAGTTCCTGGCGAACGCCTCGATGGGCTCGCGCAAGGACCTGCGTGACGCCGTCGTCGCGGCGCGCTCCGCCCTGCCCGGCTGGGCAGGTGCCACGGCCTACAACCGCGGCCAGGTTCTCTACCGCGTCGCCGAGGTCCTCGAGGGCCGGCGCGCACAGTTCGTCGACGAGGTGGCCCTCAGCGAGGGTCTCTCGGTCCGGGCCGCCGGTGCGGCGGTCGACGCCGCGATCGACCGGGTCGTCTGGTACGCCGGGTGGACCGACAAGATCGCCCAGGTGCTCGGCAACCTCAACCCGGTCGCCGGACCGTACTTCAACGTGTCGGCCCCCGAGCCCACCGGCGTCGTGGGCATCCTTGCGCCGCAAGCCTCCTCACTCCTCGGACTCGTGTCCGTCATCGCCCCGGTCATCGCGTCGGGCAACACCGCGGTCGTCCTGACCTCGGCCGACCGGCCGCTGCCCGCGGTGACGCTCGGCGAGGTCCTCGCCACGTCCGACGTGCCCGGCGGCGTCGTCAACATCATCACGGCCCGCACGGGCGAGGTCGCCTCGTGGCTCGCCGCACACCGCGACGTCAACGCCATCGACCTCACCGGTGTCGCCGGCGCCGACGGCGTCGACTGGGCCGCGCTGGAGGCCGAGGCCGCCGGCAACCTCAAGCGCGTCTACCGACCCGCCCTCGCCGACGGCCAGCCGGTCGAGCCCGACTGGTCCGCCGAGCCGGGCCTGTCCCGCATCCGCGCCTTCCTCGAGACCAAGACCGTCTGGCACCCCAAGGGCCTGTGAGTCAGCGGTGACGCGCGCCGCCGACGCCATGGACGACACGAGCAGCACGACCGACGCCGCGGGGACCTCCTCCCCGCGGCGTCGCCGCGTCATCCTCGTGACCGGTCCCAGTGGTGCGGGCAAGAGCCGGCTGTCCGAGCGCCTCAGCGCCGCACACGGCTGGCCCGTCGTGCGGCTCGACGACTTCTACCGCGAGCACGACGACCCGCGCCTGCCACGCTCCCCGCTCGGCATCCCGGACTGGGACCACATCGACTCGTGGGACGCCGACGCGGCCGTCGAGGCCCTGCGCGCGCTCATCGACGTCGGGCACGTCGAGGTGCCGGTGTACGACATCGGCGCCTCGGCCGTCACCGGTCGCCACGCCGTCGACGCCGGGCCCGAGGACTACGTCCTCGCCGAGGGGCTGTTCGCGGCGCGCCTCGTCGCGCCGCTGCGTGAGATGGGCCTGCTCGCCGACGCTCTGTGCGTGCGACAGAACCGCTACGTCACGGCGTTACGGCGCTTCCTGCGCGACCTCGCCGAGCGTCGCAAGCCGCCGCACATCCTGGTGCGACGAGGCGTCGCCCTGCTGCGGGACGAGCCGCACGTGGTCGCCGAGGCCCAGGCGCTCGGGGCACGGTGCGTCACCCCGCACGAGGCCGAGGCCGAGGTGACCCACCTGGTCCGGGCAGGTCTCGCGTGAAGCTCGTCGGCCTGCTCGGGGGGATGAGCTGGCAGTCCACGGCCGAGTACTACCGACTGGCCAACGAGACCGTCCGCGACCGCGTCGGTGGGCTCGCCTCTGCCCGGCTGCTGCTGCACTCGGTCGACTTCGCCGAGGTCGAACGGCTCCAGGCGGCCGGCGACTGGGACGCCGCAGGAGTCCTGCTCGCCGACGCGGCTGCCGGCCTCGAGCGCGGTGGCGCCGAGCTGCTCGTGCTGTGCACCAACACGATGCACCGCGTCGCCGACGCCATCCAGGCCGCGGTGTCGGTGCCGCTGCTGCACATCGGCGACGTCACCGCCGACGCCGTGCGGCGGGCGGGCGTCGGGCGTGTCGGGCTGCTCGCGACGGCCTACACGATGGAGCAGCCGTTCCTGCGTGACCGCCTCGCCTCGCACGGGCTCACCGTCCTCGTTCCCGAGCAGCAGGACCGCGCCGAGGTGCACCGCGTCATCTACGAGGAGCTGTGCCTCGGGGTCGTGCGCGAGGAGTCCCGGGCCGCCTACGGGCAGGTGATCGGCCGGCTCGTCGCAGCGGGCGCCGAGGGCATCGTGCTCGGCTGCACCGAGATCGAGCTGCTCGTCGGGCAGCAGGACTCCCCCGTGCCGGTGTTCCCGACGACCCGGCTGCACGTCGAGGCCGCGGTGGACGCAGCGCTCGACGCGCAGCCGTGATGACCGACCGGCGTCAACCCATCGGTGACGCGACGTAGCCCAGGGCTGCGTAGCCGGGCTTGATCACTTCGTTGATGAGCCCCAGGCGCTCGTCGAAGGGGATGAACGCCGACTTCATGGCGTTGATGGCGACCCACCGGAAGTCGGTCAGGGTCCACCCCGCCTGCTCGGCGAGCAGGGTCGACTCCTTGGTCATCGACGTGTCGCTCATGAGCCGGTTGTCGGTGTTGAGCGTGACGCGGAAGCGCAGACGCTTGAGCAGCGTGATCGGGTGCAGCGGGATCGACAGCGCCGCCGAGGTCTGCAGGTTGCTGCTCGGGCACATCTCGAGCGGGATGCGCATGTCGCGCACGTACGCCGCGAGTCGGCCTAGACGCACGCGCTTCAGCTCCACCTGCACGAGCGCCGTGGGGTCGTCCCGGTGGTCCTCGAGCCAGTCGCCGAACGGCCGGTCGTCGATGGTGATGTCATCGACGATCCGCACGCCGTGGCCGAGCCGGTCGGCGCCGCACCACTGGATGGCCTCCCAGATCGAGGGCAGCCCGAAGGCCTCGCCGGCGTGGATCGTGAAGTGGGCGTTCTCGCGGCGCAGGTACTCGAAGGCGTCCAGGTGCCGGGTGGGCGGGTAGCCCGCCTCCGCGCCGGCGATGTCGAAGCCGGCGACGCCGCGGTCGCGGTAGCGCACAGCGAGCTCGGCGATCTCGGTGGACTTGGCCGCATGACGCATGGCGGTGAGCAGCGAGGTGACCCGGATCGGGTGTCCGGCCGCACCGGCCTTGGCCTCGCCGTCGCGGAAGCCGGCGTTGACGGCCTCGACGACGGCCTCGAGGGACAGGCCCTGGCCCAGGTGCTGCTCAGGCGCGTAACGGCTCTCCGCGTAGACGACGCCGTCGGCTGCGAGGTCCTGGGCGCACTCGCTCGCGACGCGGAAGAGCCCCTCCTCGGTCTGCATGACGGCCAGCGTGTGGTCGAACGTCTCGAGGTAGCGCGGCAGCGAGCCGGAGTTCGCACTGTCGCGGAACCACGTGCCCAAAGCCGTGGCCTCGGTGGCCGGGAGCTCGTCGTAGCCGACCTCCGGGGCGAGGTCGATGATCGTCTGCGGGCGCAGACCCCCGTCGAGGTGGTCGTGCAACAGCACCTTGGGAGCGGCGCGCAGGTCTGCGACGAGATCGGCTGAGCTCGTGGTACCGCCGTCGGCAGAGGCGTCGTTCACTGCTCGTCCTCGCGGTTGACCGTGTCGGGGCTGAAAGCGGGAAGGCACACGGCGATGTACTCCGCACCGTCGGGACCACAGGAGTAGCGGATCCGCTCGCCGGCCCGCGTCACGACGCTCTGGCCGGCATCGACGGCGATCTGGCCGCCGTCGTGGTCCACGAGCACCCGGCCGCGCAGGACGAGGGTGATCTCGTCGAACTCGGGGCTCTGGAACGGCTCGGACCAGTCGGCGGGCGCCACCATGTGGGCGACGGACACGGCCGAACCGAGACCGGAGTCGGGGCTGTTGACCGCACCGACGTGCTCGTCGATGACCTTGCCGCCGGGCACGGGGATACGGGTCGGGGAGGGGATGAGATGAGGCACGAGGCCACCCTACGCCCCGCCCCGAGCGGCCCGAGCGGACTCCGGAAAAGGGTCCGGGTATGCGAAAGAGGCCCGGCCCGGGTATTGCTGCCCGGGCGGGCCTCTTTCGTGAATGTGTGTCCGGCTGCGTCCTACTCTCCCACACCGTCACCAGTGCAGTACCATCGGCGCTGAAGGGCTTAGCTTCCGGGTTCGGAATGGAGCCGGGCGTTTCCCCTTCGCTATGACAGCCG
>JAEXXY010000098.1 GCA_023451855.1 Actinomycetes bacterium | reverse complement strand
CGTCTGGCCGATGCGCCCCTCGCGGACGTGCGGGCGCGCATCGTCGTGTCGGAGACCGACCCCCGCCTCTTCACGGGCTCGCTGCGCGACGAGCTCGACCCGCTCGGGACCCACGACGACGCCGCGCTCCTCGAGGCGCTCGGCGTCGCGAGCGGCGAGGACGTCCTCGAGGCGCTGCCCGACGGCCTCGACAGCGAGGTGGAGGAGCGCGGTCGCGCCTTCTCCGGCGGCCAGCGCCAGCGGCTCGCGCTGGCCCGGGCCCTCCTCACCGACGCCGACACCCTCGTGCTCGTCGAGCCGACGAGCGCCGTGGACGCCCACACCGAGGCGCGCATCGCCGGACGCCTCGGCACGGCCCGCGCGGGACGCACGACCGTCGTCATGACGGCCAGCCCCCTGCTGCTCGACCGTGCCGACGAGGTCGTGTTCCTCGAGGGTGGCCGCGCCGTCGCGAGAGGCACCCACCAGCAGCTCATGACCGACCACCCGCGCTACCGACGCACCGTCGTCCGGGGAGAGGAGGACTGATGTCGACCGCCACCACCACTGCGCCGCAGGCGAGCCCGGCCACGAGCAAGGCTCTGCCCGTCGCCGACACCGCGTCGGTCCGGCAGCACACCCGCGGCCTGCTGCGCCGCCATCGCCGGGCCCTTGCCACCGTCGTGGGGCTGCACGCCGTGGCCGCCGTCGCCTCTCTCGTGGCGCCCCGGGTCATCGGCCTGCTCGTCGACGAGATCAGCCACGGTCGGAGCATCGAGGTCGTCGACCGACTCGCGATGTGGATCGCCGGGGCCGTCGTCGTGCAGACGGTCGTGACGTGGTTCGCCCGCCGCGCCTCGTTCGTCATGGGCGAGACCGTCTTCGCCGAGCTGCGCGAGCAGTTCATGGAGCGCGTCGTCGGCCTCCCGCTGTCGACGGTCGAGCGCGCCGGCACCGGCGACCTCGTGTCGCGCACGACCAACGACGTCGAGGCCCTCTCGCACGTCATCCGGTTCGGGGTGCCCTCGATCTTCGTCGGCGCCGTGACGACCGCCATCACCGTCGTGGCCGCGTTCCTCACCGGCTGGCAGGTGGCCCTCGCCATCGTCGTCGGCATCCCGGTGCTCGTCGTCTCGACGCGTCGCTACCTGCGGTACGCCCCGGAGGGCTACCTGCGCGAGCGGGCGACGTACGCGGTGCTCAACGGGGTGGTCACCGAGTCGGCCGAGGGGGCCCGCACCGTCGACGCCCTGGGCCTGAGCGCCCGGCGCCGCCGGCGCATGGACGCCGCCCTGCGCGACTGCTACGACGCCGAGAGGTACACGCTCGGCCTGCGCCTGCGGTGGTTCCCGGCGGTCGAGTTCGCCTTCTTCTTCCCGGTCGCCGTGACGCTCGCGTGGGGTGGCTGGCTCATCTCGCGCGACGTCGTGACGGCCGGCACGGTCACGGCCGTGGCGCTCTACGTGCAGCAGATGGCCGGGCCCCTCGACGAGCTCATCTCCTGGCTCGACGAGATCCAGGTCGGCGCCACCTCGCTGGCCCGCGTCATCGGCATCGCCGACGTGCCGCCCGACCGCTCCGCGACCGGCGAGGAGCCGGCCGACGACCACCTCGAGGTGGAGGACGTGCACTACGCCTACCGCTCGGGCCGCGACGTGCTGCGTGGTGTCTCGCTCGACCTGCGACCGGGTGAGCGGCTCGCCATCGTCGGCCCGTCGGGCGCCGGCAAGTCGACGCTCGGACGCCTCATGGCCGGCATCGACGGCCCGCGCGAGGGCCGCGTCGACGTCGGCGGCGTACGCCTCGTCGACCTCGAGCTGGCCCAGCTGCGTGGCCAGGTCGCGCTCGTGACGCAGGAGCACCACGTCTTCGTCGGCAGTCTCGAGGACAACCTGCGCCTGGCCCGCCCGGGCGCCTCTCGCGAGGACCTGCTCGAGGCCCTCGCCGCCGTCGACGCCCGCGAGTGGGCGCTGGCCCTGCCCGACGGCCTCGACACCGGCGTCGGCTCGGGGGGCCATCGGCTCACCGAGCCGCAGGCCCAGCAGCTGGCCCTGGCGCGCCTCGTGCTCGCCGCCCCGCACACCCTCGTCCTCGACGAGGCCCCGTCGCTGCTCGACCCGCGCGCGGCGCGGCACCTCGAGCGGTCGCTGGCGGCCGTCGTCGAGGGGCGCACCGTGGTCGCCATCGCGCACCGGCTCATGACGGCCCACGACGCCGACCGGGTCTGCGTCGTCGAGGACGGCCGGATCAGCGAGATCGGTTCGCACGAGGAGCTGCTGGCGGCAGATGGCGCCTACGCGGCGCTCTGGCGGTCGTGGCGCGACGAGCCCCAGCCGGCGCACCGCTGAACGGGCATCTGAACGGGCATCGACGGCACTCCGTCACGGCGTCGGGGAATTCCGCGGAAATTGCTGACGCGGAGGCGTAACCCCGCCGCCCGGCGGTCGTTGGTCAGCGCGGTGCAGGGCTGTTTCTCGACCGGTTGCCAGCCCGCGCACCGAGGGTGGGGCCGTCTCTGAGGGGTGACGGCCCCACCCGCACGCGTCGCGGGTCCGCACCACCCACCCCCGGCGGGCCCGCGACGTCTTTCCTCCCCTCGATGGCCCGGCCTCGCCGGGACGCACGGATCGGCCCACCCGGCCTCCTCCTCCACCCGGGTGGGCCCGTCCGTGCAGGGGTCCCCGACGCGTCAGGCGGGCACGAGCCGGTAGGGCTCGCCCTGGGCCGGGCGCTGGTCGGCCTCCCCTGCCGCGGGCCACAGCGACATGGCCCGTTCGGCCTGGGCCGTGATCGTCAGGCTCGGGTTGACCCCGAGGTTGGCCGACACCGCCGCACCGTCGACGACGTGCAGGCCGGGGTAGCCCCAGACCCGGTGGTACGGGTCGAGGACCCCGGTCTGCGGCGAGTCGGAGATGACGGCCCCGCCGAGGAAGTGCGCCGTCATCGGGATGTCGAAGATCTCGCCGATCGACGACCCGGGCCAGGCCCGCTCGCCGGTGTCCTGCTCGAGCCGGCGCGCCATGGCGCGGACGGCCACGTTGCCCTCGGGGATGTACGTGGGGTTCGGCTCGCCATGGCCTTGCCGCGAGGTGAGGTGCCAGCCGAGAAGTCCCCGCTTGCGGCTCACGGTGATGGAGTTGTCCCGCGACTGCATGACGAGGGCGATGACGGTGCGCTCGCTCCAGCGCCGGCTCGACAGTGACCGCACGAAGATCGTCGGGTGCCGCAGCACCTCCCCGAGGAAGCGCACCCAGCGCGGCACGCGTCCGCCGCCGTCGACCTGCATGACGGCGAGGGCACCCATGAGGTTGGACCCCTTGCCGTAGCGGACGTTCTCGACGTGCGTCGTGTCGGACACGTGAAAGCTCGACGTGATGGCCACGCCCTTGGTCAGGTCGGCCCCCCGGGGCACCCGCTGGGTCATGGCGCCGCCGAGCGCCTCGGAGTTGGTGCGGGTCAGGTGCCCGAGCCGGCTCGACAGGTGCGGCAGCCCGTCGGTGCGCATCGCCTGGAGCAGCTGGGCGGTGCCCCACGCACCGGCCGCCACGACGACCTGACCGGCGGTCACGGTCCGCTCGCCGGCCCGACGGCGTCCCCACGCGCCCGAGCGGACGGTGGTGACCGCATAGCCCTCCTCCGGGTGGGTCGGGTCGAGCGGCCGCAGCCGCGTGACGGTGCGCAGCGGCTCGACGGTGACCCCCCGTCGCTCGGCCAGCGCGAGGTAGTTCTTGACGAGCGTGTTCTTGGCCCCGACCCGGCAGCCGACCATGCAGTTGCCGCACTCGGTGCAGCCCGTGCGCGCGGGTCCCTGCCCGCCGAAGTACGGGTCGGGGACGCGGCGACCGGGTTCGCCGAAGAAGACGCCGACCGGCGTCTTGCGGAAGGTGTCCGCGACGCCGAGGTCGGTGGCGGCCTCGCGCATCAGCGCCTCGACCGGGCCCTCGCAGGGGTTGGTGACGACACCGAGCATCCGCTGCGCGGTGGCGTAGTGCGGCGCGAGCTCGGCCTGCCAGTCGGTGATGTGCGCCCACTGCCGGTCGCGGAAGAACGCCTCCGGCGGCACGTAGAGCGTGTTGGCGTAGTTGAGCGACCCACCACCGACGCCCGCTCCGGCGAGCACGAGGCAGTCGGGCAGCCGGTGGATGCGCTGCACGCCGAAGCACCCGAGCCGTGGCGCCCACAGGTAGCGGCGCACGTCCCAGCTGGTCCGGGCGAAGTCGTCGTCCTCGAAGCGACGCCCCGCCTCGTAGACGTGGACGCGGTAGCCCTTCTCGGCGAGGCGCAGGGCCGCGACCGACCCACCGAACCCCGATCCGATGACGACGACGTCGTGGTCGAAGGTGCTCATGGCCTGACCCTAGTCAGCAGCGCCGACGCAGGCTACCGACAGTAACCTGCGTCACGCGTCGGGCCTCACGCCCCGGGCACGCCCTCGAGCGCCGTGCGCAGCGCCTTGGACACCTCGGGGTAGAGCGTCAGGGAGAACGACGTGGTCATGTGGCCGTGGTCGAAGTAGGTGATGAGTCCGCCGAGCACCGCCGGGCACGTGCGGTCGCGGCACAGCAGGTCGGTGACCTCGAGGCGCGTCACGTCGGGTCCCGTGCGTCCGGCCGCGGCGTCGGCGAGCGGGTCGGGCTCGAGCCCCGTGCCGGGGCCGACCTCCTCCTTCGTCGCACACCGCGCCACGTCGTCTGCGTAGCGGGCGACGCAGTCCGGGACGCTCGTTCCTGCCCCTGGGGTGTCGCGGATGACGAGCACCCGTGAACCGGCCTTGACGAAGGTGTCCATGACCCGGTTGTAGGAAGCCTTGGCCGTCTGCACCTTCTTCGCCGCCGGCACCCCGGCCAGCGGCTGGAAGGTGCGGTCGGACATGACGACGAGGTCGTAGCCGCCGGCGGTGATGCGGTCGCGGGCCCACTGGTTGAAGGCCGAGCAGTTGTCCACGAGCGTCTTGGTGCCGAAGGAGACCGGGATGTCGACGGAGTAGCACTCCGACGCGATGTAGGTGTCGACGCGCCAGCCGCGCTCCTTCGCGGTGCGCATGATCGGCGGGAACCACTGCCCGGCGTGCGAGTTGCCGTAGAGCGCCACCTTGACCGGGGCGTTCTTCGGGCCGTAGCTGCACACCTTGCGACGCGTGAACGGCCGGTTGTTCCAGCAGTCGTCGGCGTACACCTGGGGCTTGTCGTCGGCGGCGCGGACCGGGTTGGTGAGCATGGCGACCTGGCGCCCCGCGCACGCGGCGTCACGGTAGTAGTCGGCGCCGACGCACTGGGCCGCGGTGTCGATCGGACCCGCGGTCTCGGCCTCGGCACGGGAGGTCGCCACGTGGGCCGCGCCGGCCGCGCCGAGGGAGGCCGCGAGGCACACGGCGAGCAGGACGAAGGAGCGCTTCGTGCTCCTGGCGATGCGCGGCGTGAAGCGCATGAGGTCCTCGACCCAGCGCTTCGTCGCGGCCGACAGCAGGAGCACGAGGCCGAGCAGGAGCAGCTTCTGCCACCAACGGACGTTGTCGTCGTCGAGGACGAACGGGATGATGACGATGGCCGGCCAGTGCCAGAGGTACACCGAGTACGACACGTCGCCGAGCCACTGGACCGGGCGCCGCGACCACAGGGCGTAGGGGCCCGGGTGCAGGCCATCGGACCGGGCCGCGATGACCGCGGCGGTGCCGACGGTGGGCAGCAGGGCCGCGACGCCGGGGAACGGCGTGCCGCCGGTGAAGGTCCACGACGCCCAGGCGATGGCGGCGAGGCCACCCCACAGCAGCACCGAGCGCACGACCGTGCCGCGCAGCCGCAGTCCCGCGTGGACGGCGGCGGCCAGGGCGGCACCGACGCCGAGCTCCCAGATGCGCGTCGTCGACACGAAGTAGGCCTGCGCGGCGTTCTCGTGGGTGAACCACGCCGAGAACGCGAGCGAGGCACCGCTGACGACGGCGATGACGCCGAGGGGTGCCCAGCGGAACGACCGCCCGAGCCGGCGGCACACGAGGAACGCCAGGCCGATGAGGACCGGCCACAGGATGTAGAACTGCTCCTCCACCGACAGCGACCAGTAGTGCTGGGTCGGCGAGTGCAGCTGGTCGGTGGCCAGGTAGTCGGTCGAGGTCAGCGCGAGCATCCAGTTCTCGACGTAGAGCGCCGAGGCGATGACCTCGTTCGCGACCCGCTGGTGGACCGTCTGCGGCAGCCAGACCAGGCTGGCCCCGAGCGTCGCGAGGAGCACGAGCGTCGCGGCCGGGATGAGCCGACGCACGCGGCGCGCCCAGAAGGCGAAGAGGTCGGCGAAACGGCGGATCGGCCGCTGGAGCAGGTGCAGGGTGATGAGGAAGCCGGAGATGACGAAGAAGACGTCGACCCCGACGTAGCCCCCCGTGAGGCGGTTGGGCCAGAAGTGGTAGAGGACCACGAGGGTCACGGCGATGGCGCGCAGGGCCTGGATGTCCTTGCGCGGGCCGGCGTCGGCCGGACGCTGTGGGGCCTCGGGCGCCCGTAGGTCGCGAGGGGTCGCCTCGGTGACCCCTCGCGGGATCGCGGGGCTCGCTGCGTCGGGTGCTGCCAAAGGCCTGCTCCGTGCTCTCTGCCGGCTGGGCGCCGGTTCGTACGCTGACGCGGGGCGCGCGAGGGCGCCGTCCGGGCCGAGGATGGACGTGGCCAAGGTAACGTACCAACCTAGGGGCTGCCGAACGTGCGCTGGGAGCTCACCCTGTGATAGCGGGCCGCCCTCATCGCGTGCTCATCGCGCGCTCTCAGAGGCCGTTCACCGCGTGCAGAGGTGTCGCGCACGCCGCCTCGCTACGATGGGGCGCCGCGCCGCCCGCAGGGGTGGCCGCCCCTCCCACCGGAAGGCCCCGACGTGTGCCCTGACGCGTGCCCTGACGCGGTCCCCGCCCACGCCCCCGACGCACGATCCGACGACGCCCCAGACGTCTCCCCCGACGCATCACCCGTACCGTCCGCACCGCTGCTCACCGTCATCTCCAACGTCTACGACGACGCGGAGCGACTCCCGCGTGCAGTGGCCTCGGCGCTGGCAGCGTGGGATGCGGCCGCCCCCGCGTCCGGTGACGGCCCGGGCATCGAGGTTCTCGTCGTCGACGACGGCTCGACCGACGACACGGGCGTGGTCGCCGACCGGCTCGCCGCGTCCGACCCACGGATCCGCGTCGTGCACCGCGGGGTCAACGACGGGGCCCCTGGCGCGCCGCGCAACCTCGGCATCGCGCAGGCCCGGGGCACCTACATCGCCTTCTGCGACAGCGACGACGAGTACCTGCCGGGCACGCTGCGCCGCCTCGCCGACCTCGCCGTGGCGCGCGACGCCGACGTGGCCGTCGGTGGCGTGGCCCGCTTCAACGAGCGCACCGGGCGCACGACGCCCCTGCCGGCCACCGAGTACGTCTCCGGTCCGGTCGAGCCCCTCGTCCCCGGGTCTCCGCTCTGGCAGGACACCATCGCCGTGGCCAAGGTGATCCGGCGCGCGTTCCTGCTGGAGGAGGGAATTCGGTTCCCGGAGCGGATCCTCTACGAGGACCAGCCCTTCACGGTGGCGCTCTGGGCCCGCGCCCGGCGGATCGAGACCCTGCCCGACACCGTCTACCTCTGGTACGTCAACAACGTCGCCGGCGAGGAGTCGATCACGGCCCGACGGCACGAGATCGCCAACTTCCACGACCGCATCACCGCCAACCGCGCCATCGACAGCTACCTCGAGGGCCGCGCCGAGCTCGCCGCCGCGAAGCTCGACAAGTTCGTCCGGCACGACCTCGCCCTGTACGGCAAGGACCTCGACGCGCGCGACGAGGCGTACCGGTCGGCGTTCGTCGCCTCGGCCCGCGGCTACCTGAGCGAGGTGCCGACCGCGCTGCGCGACGGTCTCGAGCAGCCCTACCGCCTCGTGGTCCGTGAGCTCGTCGACGGCACCCCCGAGAGCGCGGTCGCCGCGTGCCTCTTCGCCTACCGGCGCCGCCACCTCGACCGCCCGCTCGAGGTGCGCGGCGAGCGGTGGTGGTGGCCCTACCGGTCGCCCGACGACGCCGGCCCCGAGCACGACCTCTCCGGCGTCGTCCGCTCCCAGGCGGTGCGGGGCCGCCACCTCGCCACCGTGTCGGCGCGCACCGTCACCGGCGCCGGGGCTCGCCTCGCCGTCGAGGGTGTCGTCGTCGACGGCGACCGCAGCCT
>JAEXXY010000033.1 GCA_023451855.1 Actinomycetes bacterium | reverse complement strand
CAGCGACGCCGAGCGCCACCGCCACCGTCCGCACGAGCCGGGTCCCGCGGCGTCCGTTCGTGCCCGGACGTCGCGACCCCCACCGGGTCACGCGGTGCCCGCCAGCCGGTTCCACGCCGCCTGCGCGATGCGGCGCTCGTTGGGGAACGTCAGCCGGCGGTGCACCTCGTCGAGGCGCATCCACGCGACGTCGATGGCCTCGTGGTCGGGGTCGTTCTCGATGGACAGCTCACCGCCGAGCGCCTCGAGCAGGTAGTGGTGCACGAACTTGTGCACGCGCTTGGTCGACGTGGCGAACCAGTAGTCGATGGTGCCGAGCTCGACGAGCACGCGGCCGATGATGCCGGTCTCCTCGGCGACCTCGCGCATCGCGGTCTCCACGAGGGTCTCGCCGGGCTCGACGTGGCCCTTGGGCAGGCACCACTCGACGCGGCCGGCCCGGTTGCGCCGGGCGATGATCGCGATGATGGCCTGGCCGTCGCGGACGTCGACGACGATGCCTCCGGCAGAACGCTCCTCGACCGCGGGCAGCCGACGGCCAGGAACCTGGCTCGGGATCGGCTGCGCGCTCACATCGTCACCATAACGGGCACGGGGCCGGGGGTCCTCGTCGTCGGGACCGACGCGGCCGACGAGCCCGACGAGTCCCAGTGCCGCGCTCACCTAGGCTGGTCCGGTGCTCGAACGACCTGACCCCACACCCGCCCGGCCGGCCGCCGACGCCGGGCCGGCCCTGCTCGAGGCGGCCGTCGCGCGCCTCGCGCCGGTCCTGCCGATGCTCACCGAGCTCGGCGAGCGGTTCGTGGCCGCGGGGCACGAGCTGGCCCTCGTCGGCGGGCCGGTCCGCGACGCCTTCCTCGGGCGGGTCTCGCCCGACCTCGACCTGACGACCGACGCGCGCCCCGACGCCATCCTCGGCGTCGTCCGAGGCTGGGCCGACGCGCACTGGGACATCGGTCGCGACTTCGGCACCATCGGCGTCCGCAAGGGCAGCCACACCATCGAGATCACGACGTACCGCGCCGACACCTACGACCGCACGAGCCGCAAGCCCGAGGTGATGTTCGGCGAGTCCCTCGACGGCGACCTCGTGCGCCGCGACTTCACGGTCAACGCCATGGCGATCAGGCTGCCGAGCCTCGAGTTCGTCGACGTGCACGACGGCCTGCCCGACCTCGTGGCGCGGCGCCTCATGACGCCGGCGGCGCCGGAGGAGTCGTTCGCCGACGACCCCCTCCGGATGATGCGTGCCGCGCGCTTCGCCGCCCAGCTCGGCTTCGACGTGGCGCCGGAGGTGCGCGCGGCGATGGAGGAGCGGGCCGAGACGCTGACGATGATCTCGGCCGAGCGCGTCCGTGACGAGTTCTCCAAGCTCGTCCTCTCGCCCGACCCGCGCCTCGGGCTGACGCTGCTCGTCGACACCGGCCTGGCCCAGGTGTTCGTGCCCGAGCTGCCGGCGCTGCGCCTCGAGGTCGACGAGCACCACCGCCACAAGGACGTGTACGAGCACACGCTGACGGTCCTGGAGCAGGCGATCGCGCTCGAGGGACCGGCCGACGGTCCGCCCGAGTCGGTGCCGGGCCCTGACCTCGTGCTGCGACTCGCCGCGCTCTTCCACGACATCGGCAAGCCGCCGACGCGTCGGTTCGAGAAGGGCGGCGGCGTCTCCTTCCACCACCACGAGGTCGTCGGCGCCAAGCTGACGAGCAAGCGGATGAAGGCGATGCGCTTCGACAAGGACACGACCAAGCAGGTTTCCCGGCTCGTCGAGCTGCACCTGCGCTTCCACGGCTACGGCGACGGGCAGTGGACCGACTCCGCGGTGCGCCGCTACGCCACCGACGCCGGGCCGCTGCTGCAGCGGCTGCACCGGCTGACCCGCTCGGACTGCACGACCCGCAACGTCCGCAAGGCGCAGCGGCTCTCCCGCGCCTACGACGACCTCGAGGTGCGCATCGACCGGCTCGCCGCCGAGGAGGAGCTGGGCCGGGTGCGGCCCGAGCTCAACGGCAACGAGATCGCCGAGGCCCTGGGGATCCGGCCGGGCCCGGTGCTCGGCGAGGCCTACGACTACCTGTTGTCGGTGCGCCTCGACGACGGTCCGATCGGCAAGGACGCCGCCCGCGAGAAGCTCCTCGCGTGGTGGGCGGCCCGCGCCGACACCTGACCGGGCCTGACCGGGCCTGACCGCGGCCTGCCTCGGGGAGCTCTCCCCATCGCGGCGACGCCCGGCCCGGCCTAGGCTGGGGCGGTCCGGAGCCGGTCCCGTGGGCCTGCTCCTGTCCGGTCCGACCCGTCCGTCGGTTCCGCAGCCCCGGCCCGTTCACGGTTCGGCGGCCGTCGACGACCGATCTGACACCCTTCGCGGTGTTTGATTGACTGACCGCGCCGTCCCCGCCCCCTGCGGGAACGACCGAAAGGAACCGTGCATGACCATCCTCGCCTACCCGAGTGCCGACTTCCCGGGCCTGCCGGCCGTGGCCCTCGAGGTTCCCGAGGAGTGGGAGCCGGTGCACGCACCCGGCACGACCATGGCCGCGCGCCTGCCGCGCGAGGGGGCCTTCGCGCCCAACGTCGTCGTCAGCATCGAGCAGTGCGGACCGGCGTTCCGGGTCGAGGAGTCGCTCGAGCAGGTCGCCGCGATGGCGCGCTCGCGCGGCGGCGCCGTGTCCGATCCCTACGCGGCCGAGCTCGGTGGGGCGGCGTTCGTCGGATGCGACGCGACGTGGCCCGACCCCGACGTCGACACCGTCCTGCAGGCCAACCTCTTCCACGTCGTCCCGTCCGGTACCGAGGCCGGGCGCCCCGCGTTCCTCGTCCAGCTGACCGGGGCCGTCGGCGGTGCGTCCGCCGAGACCGACTACGAGCTGATCCGCGAGGTCATCACCTCCGTCCGCGTCACGCCCTGGTCGGGGGCGGGCGAGCCACCGGTCGCGACGGGCGTCCGGAAGGCCGGGGAGTGACCGCCGTGCTGCCGACCATCTCCGTCGGCGTCCGCACCGACGTCGGACGCGTCCGCAAGCACAACGAGGACAGCGCGCGCGCCGAGGGCACGGTCTTCGTCGTCGCCGACGGCATGGGCGGTCACGCCGCCGGCGAGGTCGCGAGCCGCATCGCCGCCGAGGCGGTCGTCGAGCTCTCGAGCCGTCCGGTGCTCCAGCTCCGCGACGTCGTCGCGCAGGTGGCCGAGGCCAACCGGCGCATCCTCGAGTCGGCGGCCCGCCACCCCGAGCAGACCGGCATGGGCACCACCGTCGCCGGCCTCGCGGTCGTGTCGGTCGGCGGCCAACGGCACTGGGCCGTCTTCAACATCGGCGACTCCCGCGTCTACCGGCTCTTGGACGGGGCCCTCAACCAGGTGACCGTCGACCACTCCGAGGTGTGGGAGCTCGTCGAGCGCGGCCTCATCACGCCGGAGGAGGCGCACCGCCACCCGGCCCGCAACATCGTCACGCGCTCGCTCGGCCGCGACCCGATGGGCGTCGTCGACACGTGGGTCTTTCCGCCCTACCCGGGCGAGGTCTTCGTCATCTGCTCCGACGGCCTGAGCAACGAGCTGTCGAACGAGCACATCGAGGCCATCCTGCTCGAGCACCCCGACGTCGACGCCGCCGCCGACGCGCTCGTCACGGCGGCGGTCGAGGCCGGTGGCCGCGACAACGTCACTGCTATCGTCGTCGGGTTGCTGGGGCAGGAGTCCGACGACGACGTTGACGAGGACACCACCCCGCGCCAGACCGTGAACGGCTCATCAGGGGAGAGCAGGTCGTAGACGTGAGTGGCCCGACCGTCGTCGTGGACTGGGCCCCCGAGGGGTGGACGCACATCGGGGGCCCTGGCATGCACCTGCTCATCGGCCTGCACGAGGAGGACGAGCAGACGCTCCACGCGAGCGACGCCGCCGACGGCGGTGACCTCGACGACGTCCTCGAGGTGCTCACCGCGGGTGGCATGCGCCGCGCCCGCCATTTCGTCGGCGTGCACACCGGCGACACGACGCGCATCGTGGCCTTCGGTCCGGTGGCCGCCGTCGTCACGCTGGCCGACGGCTCGGAGCACGACGTGCGCGCGACGAGCGCCCGCGTCTGGGCCGACATCGACCTGCCTGACGCTCCTGAGCGCATCGTGCTGCGGG
>JAEXXY010000296.1 GCA_023451855.1 Actinomycetes bacterium | reverse complement strand
CTGGTTCGACGAGCACGGCTGGGTCGACGTGCACCGCACCCACGCCGGCGAGGGCCCGGGGCCGTACACGTGGTGGTCCTGGCGCGGCAAGGCCTTCGACAACGACGCCGGCTGGCGCATCGACTACCAGCTGGCGACGCCCCGCCTCGCGGCCGCAGCCACCACCGCGTCGGTGGGGCGGGCCGCGACGTACGCCGAGCGCTGGAGCGACCACGCGCCGGTCGTCGTCGACTACGCGCTCTGAGCCCTCTGGCCCTGTGGCCCTCGAGCCGCCTACCGGACTCATCCGGCATTCCGCCCGAAGAACGCGCCAGCACACGCACGGGGCAACCTGCGCGAAACACCCCCAACGGAGCCTTTGCTGCCGTTACGCTCCGAATCGGACGTCTTGGGGGCCGTCCGAGTCGTGTTCATGAACCGGGGAGGGTGCAGGACGTGTTCGATGCGAAGGGCCACACGGCTGGCCACACGAGTGCCCAGACGAGTGTCCAGGGCGAGAGCCCGACCGAGGCAGGCTCGGGCACACCGGCCGAGCCGCTCCGGCCGAGCCGGCGCACCGTGGTGCGTGGGGCAGCGTGGGCCACGCCCGTGGTGCTCGTCGCCGCAGCCGCACCCACCGTCGCGGCCTCCGTGGTCGTCGGGCTCACGCTCAGCGGCAGCGGCTGCAAGCTGCCCGGCGGCTCCACCGACCTCGTCAAGGGCTACGTCTTCGGCATCACCATCCTCAACAACGGCACCGTGGCGGCCGACGTCGTGCTCACCTCGATCACCATCAACGGTGACAGCCTCGGTGTCGACGACGTCCTCATCCAGGACGGCGACTCGTGCGCCATCGTCGGCAGCCAGTTCCAGGTGGCGGCCGGCTCGGCGCGCAACATCGCGCTCTACACGCGCAACTACAACAAGAGCGCGGCCGGCACGCTGACGCTCGGTTACAGCTTCGACCCCGTGGGGCCGACGCCTGCCGTCACCCCGGCGCCGGTCACGGCCACCGTCACCGGCAGCACGTGGAACGGCGGCTGCCGCCCGTTCCCCAACTACAGCTGCGGCCTGCCTCAGCAGGTCTGACGCGTCGCGCGCCCGCCGCGCGCCGCGCCCGGCCGGTGCGCTGCGGGCTGGTTGGGGCGCATCCGCCTCGATGGGCCAGAATGCACGCATGCCCTCGACGCCCCCCGGCCCGACGTCCACGCCCCGCAGCCTCTCCGGCATGCAGCCGACGAGCGACTCTCTGCACCTCGGCAACTACATCGGGGCCCTCGTCGAGTGGGTGCGCCTGCAGCAGACGCACGACGCGTTCTACTTCGTCGCCGACCTGCACGCGCTCACGGTCGCGCCCGACCCGGCGGTGCTGCGCGAGCGGACGCGCCTGACGGCCGCGCAGTTCATCGCCGGCGGTGTCGACCCGGTGGAGTCGGTCCTCTTCGTGCAGAGCCACGTGTCGCAGCACACCGAGCTCGCGTGGGTGCTCTCGTGCCTCACCGGGTTCGGCGAGGCGAGCCGGATGACCCAGTTCAAGGACAAGTCGGCCAAGGGCACCAACACCAACGTCGGCCTCTTCACCTACCCGATCCTGCAGGCCGCCGACATCCTCATCTACGACGCCGACGTCGTGCCGGTCGGCGAGGACCAGCGCCAGCACCTCGAGCTGTCCCGCGACCTCGCGGCGCGCTTCAACCAGCGCTTCGGCAACACCCTCGTCGTGCCCGAGCCGCACATCATGAAGGCCACGGCCAAGATCCAGGACCTTCAGGAGCCGACCGCCAAGATGAGCAAGTCGGCGGCCACCGACGCCGGCCTCGTCAGCCTCCTCGACGAGCCGAACCGCATCGTGAAGAAGATCAAGTCGGCCGTCACCGACGCCGACCGCGACATCCGCTACGACGAGGAGACCAAGCCCGGCGTCTCCAACCTCCTGTCGATCCACTCGGCCCTGTCCGGCACCGCCATCGGCGACCTCGAGGCCGCCTACGCGGGCAAGGGCTACGGCGACCTCAAGAAGGACGTCGCCGAGGTCGTCGTCGAGGCCGTGACGCCGTTCCGCGAGCGCACCCTCGCCCTCATGGACGACCGCGCCGAGCTCGACCGCATCCTCGCCTCGGGTGCCGAGCGCGCGGCCGAGGTCGCCGAGGCGACGGTGCGCCGCGTCTACGACAAGGTCGGTTTCCTGCCCCGTCGCGGTCGCGGCTGACCCGCCCCGCAGCGGCCGTCAGCGTCCGTGCGGGGCCTGATGGCGCCGTCAGCGGCGCCCGCGAGGACGTCGCGCACGACGGCCTCGACCGCCGCAGCCAGGTGCAGGGTCGTGAAAGACGCTGCCACGTGGGCCGGCCCCTTGGTGGCGCGGTCGCGCCACGACGCGTCGGCGAGCGCCTCGCGGAACGCCGCGACGTCTCCGGGCGGCACGAGCCGCACGACCGACGCGTCGACGTAGTCGGCGATGCCGCTGACGTCGCTGACGACGACCGGCGTGCCGGTCGCGAGGTTCTCCAGCAGCACCGTCTGGCCGGAGGACACCTCGGACTCGCGCAGCGGCAGCGCGACGACCTCGGCCCGGGCGTAGAGGTCGCGCAGCACCTCGATGGGCACGTCGGCGCGGAACTCGACATCGGGCCGCGCGTCGGGGTCCAGCCGCGCCAACGCCGCCGCGGCCTGCTCGCGGTTCCACGGGTCGGTGACGACGGTGCACGGCGCGCCGGCACCGAGCGCCCGGACCAGGGTCGGGTAGTCCTTGCCGGCGTTCGTGCCCACCGACAGCACGCCACCGTCGCGGGGTTCCTCCCGCGGACGGAACCAGCCCGTGTCGACGCCGAGGGGCACGAACCGGACGCGTGCGACCGGCAGCCCGAGCCGACGGGCGAGCGGCTCGACCTGGGCCGAGGCGAACACCGTCACGGCGTCTGCGCTCGCGAGGGCCAGCCGCTGGACC
>JAEXXY010000292.1 GCA_023451855.1 Actinomycetes bacterium | reverse complement strand
GGCTTCGGCACCGCCGGCGCGCGTGCGCGTCACCAGCCCGCGCACCGCGGCCGCTCGGACGCGCGCGACGTCGATCGCCTCCGAGATCGACGAGCAGACCCAGCTCGGGGAGGTGTACATCACCTCGCTCATGCGCAGCCAGCTCCGGCTCGCGCTCGGCGTGGCCGCGGTGCTCGCCGCGACCCTCGGCGCGCTGCCGCTCGTCCTGCACGCGTGGCCCGCGCTCGGGCGCGTCGACGTGCTCGGAGTACCCCTGCCGTGGGTGCTGCTCACACTCGTCGCCTTCGCCGAGATCATCGGGCTCGGCAGGGTCTACGTGCGCCTCGCCGAGCGCAACGAGGAGAGCTTCAGCGACCTGCTCGACGGGCGCTGAGGAGCGGCCGTGAACAGCGTCGTCAGCGTCGTCGCCGTGGTCGTCGTGTCGGTCGCGTCGCTAGCCGTCGGAGCGTTCGGGCTGCGCCTGTCGCGCACGATGAGCGACTTCTACGTCGCGTCGCGCGGTGTCAGCCCGGTCCTCAACGCCTCGGCCATCAGCGGCGAGTACCTCTCCGCCGCAAGCTTCCTCGGTGTCGCCGGGCTCATCCTCGCGCGCGGCGTCGACATGCTCTGGCTGCCGGTCGGCTGGACCGCCGGTTACCTGCTGCTGCTCGTGTTCGTCGCCGCACCCCTGCGCCGCTCGGGCGCCTACACGCTGCCCGACTTCGCCCAGCTGCGCCTCGAGTCGCTACCCGCCCGACGCCTGTCGAGCCTGCTCGTCGTCGGCATCGGGATGCTCTACCTCATCCCGCAGTTCCAGGGCGCCGGCCTGACTCTGCGCACCCTGACCGGAGCGCCGTCGTGGGTCGGGCAGTTCGCCGTCGCGTTCGTCGTGTGCCTCAGCGTCCTGCCGGGCGGGATGCGCAGCGTGACGCTCGTGCAGGCGTTCCACTACTGGCTCAAGCTGGTCGCGCTGCTGACGCCGCTCTTCTTCCTCGTCGGGGCGTTCGCCCGGCGCGACCCCGAGACCGTCGTCGCTGCCGTCGACGTCGCCGACTGGGTCGAGCCGTTGCGTGGACCCAACGCCCTGTACCTCACGTACTCGCTGGTGCTCGCGACGTTCCTCGGCACCATGGGGCTGCCGCACGTCGTCGTGCGCTTCTACACCAACCGCGACGGGCACGCCGCGCGCCGCACGACGCTCGTCGTGCTGACGCTGCTGTCGGGCTTCTACCTGCTGCCGGTGCTCTACGGCGTGCTCGGCCGCCACGTGGCCGGAGACCTCGTCGCGAGCGGTCGTACCGACTCCGTCGTGCTCGAGCTGCCGAGCCGGCTGCTCGACGGGGCCGCGGCCCAGGGGCTGACGGCCCTGCTCGCCGCGGGCGCCTTCGCGGCGTTCCTGTCGACGTCGACGGGCCTCGTCGTGTCGGTGGCCGGCGTGCTGAGCCAGGACCTCGTCCGGTGGGGCTCCGGGCACCGCCAGGGCATCGCCTCCTTCCGGGTCTCCACCGTGCTCGCTGTCGTCCTCGCCGTCCTGCTCACCGTCGCCTCGGCGGGGGTGCCGGTGGCGCACGCGGTCGAGCTGGCGTTCGCCGTCGCGGCCTCGACGTTCTGCCCGATGCTCGTGCTCGGCATCTGGTGGCGCGGGCTCACCGCGCCCGGTGCGATCTGCGGGCTCGTCGTCGGGGGAGGCCTGTCGATGGCGTCGGTCGTCGCGACGACGTTCGGCATCGCGACGGACGGCCGGCTCGGCGTCCTCATGAGCCAGCCGGCCGCCGTCACCGTGCCCGTGGCCTTCGCGACGATGGTGCTCGCCTCGCTCGCGACGCGGTCGCGCCGACCGGAGCACGTGGCCCGGACGATGGTCCGGCTGCACGCCCCGGAGCACCTGCACCTGGACCGCGGGTCGTTCCACCCGGTCGGCTCGACCGCTCACCGCACGAACGCGACCGCTCGTCGCGGCTGAGCCCGCGCACGGCGACGACCTCGGCCGCTGGGCGACACCTGCCGCGCAGAGGATTCCGGGCGGCTGCCCACGCTCCTACGTTGGCACTCGCCCGATCACCCACCACAGGAGGTGGCCCGTGAGCAAAGAAGCTCCAGAGCGCGTGGCCGACGACCCGAACGTCGACCCGAACGTCGCCATGCAGGAATCGGCCGAGTTCGCCGAGCTGCGAACCAAGTTCCGCCGGTTCGTGTTCCCCCTGACCGCGCTGTTCCTCGCGTGGTACTTCCTCTACGTCCTCCTCGCCGTGTTCGCCAAGGACTTCATGGCCACGCGCGTCTTCGGCAACATCACGTGGGGCCTCATCCTCGGGCTCCTCCAGTTCGTCTCCACGTTCGTCATCACGATGTACTACGCGCGCTGGGCCGACCGGGAGTTCGACCCGGCCGCGGAGGCCCTCGCCCAGAAGATGGGAGGGCACCACCAGTGAGCGCCGTCGCGACCTTCGCACCCGCCGCCACCACGGTCGGCAACCCGGCGATCAACATCGGCATCTTCGCCCTGTTCGTCGTCGTCACCCTCGCCATCGTCATCCGCGCTTCGCGCAACAACCGCAGCGCGGCCGAGTACTACGCCGGTGGCCGCGCCTTCACCGGCCGCCAGAACGGCATCGCCATCGCCGGCGACTACCTGTCCGCGGCCAGCTTCCTCGGCATCGCGGGAGCCATCGCCCTCAACGGCTACGACGGCTTCCTCTACTCGATCGGCTTCCTCGTCGCCTGGCTCGTCGCGCTGCTGCTCGTCGCCGAGCTGCTCCGCAACGTCGGCAAGTACACGATGGCCGACGTGCTCAGCTTCCGGCTGCGCCAGCGCCCGGTCCGCATCGCGGCGGCGATCTCTACGCTCGTCGTGTCGTTCTTCTACCTGCTGGCCCAGATGGCCGGCGCCGGTGGTCTCGTCGCGCTGCTGCTCGGCGTCGAAGGGGCGGTCGGCCAGCGCGTCGTCATCGCCGTCGTCGGCCTCATCATGATCTTCTACGTCATCTACGGCGGCATGAAGGGCACGACGTGGGTGCAGATCATCAAGGCCGTGCTGCTCATCATCGGTGCCGGCGTCATGACGCTGTGGGTCCTCGGCCAGTTCGGCTTCAACCTCAGCCAGCTGCTCGGTGACGCCGCCGCCTCGGCCCCCAAGGCCGCCGACGGCACCACCCGCGACCTGCTCGCACCGGGCCTGCAGTACAAGAACCCGATCGACTTCATCTCCCTGGCCATGGCCCTCGTGCTCGGTACGGCCGGCCTGCCGCACGTGCTCATGCGGTTCTACACGGTGCCGACCTCGCGCGAGGCGCGTCGTTCGGTGGTCTGGGCGATCTGGCTCATCGGCATCTTCTACCTGTTCACGCTCGTCCTCGGCTTCGGTGCCGCCGAGCTCGTCGGGGCCAAGGAGATCAAGGCCGCGCCCGGGGCCGTCAACTCGGCAGCACCGCTGCTCGCGTTCCACCTCGGCGGCGAGATCCTCCTCGGCATCATCTCGGCGGTGGCCTTCGCGACGATCCTCGCGGTCGTCGCCGGGCTGACCATCACCGCGAGCGCCTCGCTGTCGCACGACATCTACAACACCGTCGTCAAGGACGGGAAGGCGACGCCGGAGGAGGAGGTCAAGGTCGCGCGGATCGCGGCGCTCGTCCTCGGCGCCATCGCCATCGTCGGCGGCATCTTCGCCCTGGGCCAGAACATCGCCTTCCTCGTCGCCCTCGCCTTCGCCATCGCGGCGAGCGCGAACCTGCCGACGATCCTCTACTCGCTGTTCTGGAAGCGGTTCAACACCCGGGGCGCGCTGTGGTCGATCTACGGCGGTCTCATCAGCGCGATCACGCTCATCGTGTTCTCGCCG
Source organism: Actinomycetes bacterium (assembly GCA_023451855.1). GTDB lineage: Bacteria > Actinomycetota > Actinomycetes > Actinomycetales > Dermatophilaceae > Monashia. The sequence goes on along the minus strand of JAEXXY010000292.1, from coordinate 1,727 downwards.
GTCGTGTCGGGCAAGCCGATCGACCCCGCGACGGGCAAGAGCCCCTCGATGCTGCAGGGCGTGGACTTCCACTGGTTCCCGCTCGACAACCCGGGGATCATCTCCATCCCGCTCGGCTTCGTGCTCGGGTACATCGGGACGGTGACGAGCCGGGAGTTCAACGCCGCGAAGTACGCGGAGATGGAGGTCCGCTCGCTCACCGGTGTCGGCGCGGAGACCGCGACGCACCACTGAGCAAGGGCAGCAGCTCGAGCAGCTCGAGCAGCTCGAGCAGTACTGTCGCAGAAGCGGTCACGCGCCCACCCGGACGCGTGGCCGCTTCTGTCGCGTCACCCCGGAGGGCGCCTAGAGCACGACGAGGTCGTCGCGGTGGATGACCTCGCGCTCGTACTCGGGGCCGAGGTCGCGGGCCAGCTCGCGCGTCGAGCGACCGAGGAGCGCGGGCAGCTCGGCGGAGTCGTAGTTGACGAGACCGCGGGCCACGGCCGTGCCGTCGGGTCCGCAGACGTCGACGGGGTCGCCCTCGTGGAAGGTGCCCTCCACGGCGACGATGCCGGCGGGCAGCAGCGACTTCTTGCGGTGCACCAGCGCGGCGACGGCACCGTCGTCGACGACGAGCCGGCCCCGCGCCGTCGTCGCGTGCTCGAGCCAGAGGCGGCGCGACCGGCCGCGCACGCCGATGGGCAGGAAGACCGTGCCGACATCCTCGCCGGAGAGCACCTGCACGACGCGGTCGGCCGCGGTGACGGTCGTGACGACGCCTGCGGCGGTGGCGATGCGCGCCGCCTCGATCTTCGTCGTCATGCCGCCGGTGCCGACCTTCGACCCGCTGCCGCCGATCTCGACGCCGGCGAGGTCCTCGGGACCGCGGACGAGCGGGATGCGGGTGGCGCCGGGGCGGGTGGGCGGGCCGTCGTAGAGCGCGTCGACGTCGGACAGCAGCACGAGGGCGTCGGCGTCGATGAGGTGGGCGACGAGGGCAGCGAGGCGGTCGTTGTCGCCGAAGCGGATCTCCGAGGTGGCCACGGTGTCGTTCTCGTTGACGATGGGCAGGACGCCGAGGTCGAGGAGACGTTCGAGCGTTCGGCGGGCGTTGGCGTAGTGGGTCCGACGCGTCACGTCGTCGGCGGTGAGCAGCACCTGCCCGACGGTGATGTCGTGCCGGCCGAAGGCCGCCGTGTAGCCCGCGAGCAGGGCGCCCTGGCCCACGGACGCCGCGGCCTGCTGGGTCGCGAGGTCGCGCGGACGCGTGCCGAGGCGCAGCGGGTGGATGCCGGCGGCGATGGCGCCGGAGCTGACGAGGACGACCTGTGTGCCGTCGCCGTGGCGTCGGGCCAGGGCGTCGGACAGGGCGACGAGCCGGTCGTGGTCGATGCCGCCGTCCGGACCCGTCAACGAGCTCGACCCAACCTTGACGACGAGGCGCCGGGCGGTGGCGATGGCGGATCGGGGAGACACGGGTCGACTGTAGTGAGGCGGGTGCCGGCCCGGGTGCGGTGTCCATGTCGGACCGGTCGTCGTTGACATGGCAATCTCGCGATGTGCAATATATTGCATGCCGATCCCGACCGAGTCCCTCGCGCCGCGGCCGCTCCTGCGCGACGACGTGCACCAGCGCCTGCGTGACGCCATCGTCGACGGCACGCTGACGCCGGGGGAGCGGCTGCGCGACCAGGACCTCGCCGCGTGGCTCGGGGTGAGCCGCACGCCCGTGCGCGAGGCCCTGC
>JAEXXY010000281.1 GCA_023451855.1 Actinomycetes bacterium | reverse complement strand
CCGCCGACCCTGGGCTCCGGGAGTCGACGCGTCCGGCGTCGGGCGCCGTCGTCGCGCCCGGGGTGACGTTCACGCCGGTCGACCCCGGCCCCGCGCCCACGATCGCGGTGCCGCCGCGTCGGGCCGGCGAGGTGGCTCGGGTCGTCGTGACGCGTCACGGCACCGGCAAGGCGTTCCGAAACGTGCCCGGAGAGGACGCCGCGTCAGGGCGGACCTACACGGTGGAAGTCGCCTGTGCCGCAAGCCGTCCGGCGGTCGACACGACCGGCACCAGCTACGCCGTCTACGACGCGGCCCCGGGCACATGGGGCCACGGCGAGCCGCTCTACTCACGGCCGTTCGTGTGCGACGGCACGGTGCAGCGCACCGTCGACCTCGGGCTGCCGGCCGGCCCGGTGCAGATCGACGTGCGCGGCCTGCCCGAGGACGCCGTCGCCGCGTACGCCGTCATCCGGCCTGAGTGAGGGGCCGCGTGACGGCCTGAGTGAGGGCCTGGATGCCGACGCCGTGAACTCGGTCGAGCGCGTCCCGCCTGCGCCGTTAGGCTGGCCCGCGTGATCGACATCAAGCTCGTGCGCGACGAACCCGACCGGGTCCGCGCCTCGCAACTGGCCCGTGGAGAGGACCCGGGGGTCGTGGACGCGATCCTCGCCGCCGACGAGCGCCGTCGATCGTCCCTCACCGACTTCGAGCGCCTCCGCGCCGAGCAGAAGACCGTCAGCAAGGCGGTGGGCGCGGCCATGGGCGCGTTCCAGAAGGCGAAGAAGGCCGGCGACGCCGACGCCGAGCGCCTCGAGAAGAAGGCGCACGAGGCGCGTTCGCACGCCGCGACCCTGAGCGACCGCGTCAAGGGCCTCGAGGAGGAGGCCGACGAGGCCGCCGCCGAGCTCGACCGCCTGCTCCGACGCGTCGGCAACGTCATCATCGACGGCGTGCCGACCGGCGGCGAGGACGACTACGTCGTGCTCGAGACCGTCGGCACCCCGCGCGACTTCGCGGCCGAGGGGTTCGAGCCGCTCGACCACCTCGAGCTCGGCGAGAAGCTCGGCGCCATCGACATGGAGCGCGGCGCGAAGGTCGCCGGTGCCCGCTTCTACTACCTCACCGGCGTCGGGGCCCAGCTCGAGCTCGCGCTGCTCAACATGGCGGTCGCCCAGGCCGTGGCCACCGGGTTCACGCCGATGATCACCCCGACGCTCGCGCGCACCGAGATCATGGCCGGCGCCGGCTTCATCGACGCGCACGACGAGGAGGTCTACAAGCTCAAGGACGACGAGCTGTACCTCACCGGCACCTCGGAGGTGGCCCTCGCCGGCTACCACGCCGACGAGATCATCGACCTGAGCAAGGGCCCGAAGCGCTACGCCGGCTGGTCGGCCTGCTACCGGCGCGAGGCCGGCTCGCACGGCAAGGACACCCGCGGCATCATCCGCGTGCACCAGTTCCACAAGGTCGAGATGTTCAGCTACTGCCGGCCCGAAGACGCGGAGGCCGAGCACCAGCGCCTGCTCGCCTGGGAGCGCGAGATGCTCGCCAAGATCGAGGTGCCCTACCGCATCATCGACACGGCCGCCGGCGACCTCGGCGGGCCGGCCGCGCGCAAGTTCGACTGCGAGGCGTGGGTGCCGACGCAGGGCAAGTTCCGCGAGCTGTCCTCGACGTCGAACTGCACGACGTACCAAGCGCGCCGGCTGAACACGCGCGAGCGCGACCCGAACGGGTCGGGCACCCGCGCCGTCGCCACTCTGAACGGCACCCTCGCCACGACGCGTTGGCTCGTCGCCATCCTCGAGAACCACCAGCAGCCGGACGGCTCGGTCGTGGTCCCCGAGGCCCTGCGCCCCTTCCTCGGCCTCGACGTCCTCACGCCGCTGTCCTGACGCCGCTGTCCTGACGCCGCCCTCCTGACGCCGCCGACGGCGTGGAGGCGGCACCGAAACGCGGCAGGTCGCGGCGTTCTGCGGCATTCGCCTGAGAGCCGTCTGTGAAGCGTGCTAACTTTCGCGCGGCTTCGTTCGCCGGGCACCAGGGAGCGTTCGGCGAGCCATCGCCATGCCTTCACGCGTCGGGCCTTCTTCGTGCCCGCGCCTTGACCACAGGGGACCATCACGTGTCACTGAAGCCTGCTCTCCGACCGGCGTCCGGAGCGACGTCGGCCGCGTCCAAGACGCGTCCGGTGTCCGCTGTCGTCGCGGTCGTCATCGCCCTCGTCGCCTCGCTCTTCGCAGGAGCCGGTCCGGCGATGGCTGACGACCTGCCGCCCGTGGTTCCGGCGCCCAGCATCACCCTCACGGGAGAGCCCAGAGTGGGTTCGGCACTCACGGTGGAACCGGGTGACTGGACGCCCTCGAACGTGTCACTGGCGTATGCGTGGTACGTCGACGACGTCCCGGTCGAGAGCGAGACCACCGAGCGGCTCGTCCTCGGTCCTGACCTGCTCGGCCACTCCGTCATGGCACGGGTCACGGGATCGGCCGAGGGCTACACCTCTGCGGCCCTGCAGACGGGTTCCGTCGCCATCGCCCCAGGCGCAATGGTGAGCACGCCGGTCCCCACGATCGAGGGGCAGCCCCGCGTCGGCGCCGCGCTGACCGCCGTCCCCGGCAGCTGGGACGACGGTGTCACCCTTGCCTACCAGTGGTTCGTCGGTGGCGAGAAGGTCCCCGACGCGACCTCGTCGATGTTCACGCCGTCACCGGCCCACCTCGACCAGCCGGTCTGGGTCGAGGTCACCGGCAGCCGCACGGCTTACACGTCGGTGGCGGTCGCGAGCGCGCCCACGTCATCCGTCGCCGCTGGCCAGTTCGTCCCAGGCGCCGTGACCGTCTCGGGCTCAGGGCGTGTCGGCGAGCCGCTCGTCGTCCAGCCCGGCTCGTGGACCCCCGAGCCGGCCTTCTCCTACCAGTGGTCGGTCGACGGAACGCCGATTGCGGACGCGACCGGCACGGCCTTCACCCCCGAGCTCGCGGACCAGGGGAAGCCCGTCACGGTCACGGTCACCGGCACGCTCGGCGGGTACTCACCGCATGACGTCACGTCGGCCCCGGTCGTCGTGGGGGCGCCCGTCTTCCGCGCGACGCCGACACCGACCATCGCGGGCACGGCACGCGTCGGCACGACGCTCACGGCGAACCCGGGTGCGTGGTCGCCCATCCCGTCCTTCGCGTACCAGTGGCTCGCCGACGGTGTCGCCGTCGCCGGAGCCACCCAACCGCAGTTCACGCCGCAGGCCGCCCAGCGCACGAAGCGGATCTCCGTCCGCGTCACCGGCTCGATCACCGGCTACCCCACGACGATCCGCACGTCCGCACAGACGGCGCCCGTGGCATACGGTGTCTTCACGAGCGCTCCGATCCCGGTGATCATCGGGACGCCGAAGGTCGGTGTCACGCTCAAGGTCGCGCCCGGCACGTGGTCGCCTGCTGCGACGCTCAGCTACCAGTGGCGCGCGAACGGCGTCGCTGTCACTGGCGCGACCGGCTCCTCGTTCGCCCCCGCGGCCGCGCACCGCGGGGCGCGGATCACGGTGACCGTGACGGCGCGGCGAGACGGGTTCACGACGGCGTCGCGAACCTCGGCGGCAAGCGCCGTCGTCGCCTGGGGCACCTTCGCCGTGGCTCCGACGCCGCGCGTGAGCGGCTACCCGCAGATCGGCTGGACGCTGACGGCCGTGCCGGGGACGTGGTCCCCGTGGGGCGCCCTGACATACCAGTGGAAGGCGAACGGGGTGAGCATCGCCGGTGCCACCGGCAGTGCGTACAAGCCCGTGTCGGCCGACTTCGGCAAGCGCCTCACCGTCACTGTCACGGCCAAGCGACCCGGCTACGTGAACGGGGTCCGCGTCTCGGTGACCACCATCCCCGTGACCAAGCCCTTCACCCGGATCGCCACCCCCACGATCGTGGGAACGACCCGCGTCTTCTCCTCCCTGACGGCCAGGCCCGGTTCGTGGTACCCCGCGCCGACCTTCGCCTACCAGTGGAAGCGCAACGGGGCCGCGATCTCCGGCGCCACCCGGAGCACGTACCGTCTGGCGGAGGCCGACTACGGCAAGCGGATCACCGTGACGGTGACGGCTCGCCGCACGGGTTACACCCCGGTCGCCCGGACGAGCGCTTCCTCAGCGACGGTCCTCGGTCCAGCAGCGAGCCTGAAGGGGGACGGCAGCTACCGGGTCGGTGTCTCCCTCGGGGCCGGGACGTACGTGGCGCCGGGCGGGAACGGCTGCTACTGGGAGCGCCGGCGCTACGCCGGCTCCGACCTCGACGGGGTCATCGCCAACGACCTGTCCTTCGGTGGGCGCCGCATCGTCACCATCAGCTCGAGTGACGCGTACTTCGTCACCGAGGACTGCGGTTCGTGGACGCGCCTCGCCAAGCTGGGCACCCCTGCGAGCTCGTTCGGGGACGGCGCCCAGATGGTCGGTGTGCACATCCGGCCGGGCTTGTACTACGCACCGGGGGGCGACGGGTGCTACTGGGAGGGCCTGTCCGGGTTCGGGGGCTCGCTCTCGGACGTCATCGAGAACGACTACTCCGACTTCGAGCCGCAGTACGTGCAGATCTACTCGTGGGTGGTGGGCTTCGACAGCGACAGCTGCGGGGGCTGGACCAGGATCGGCGACTGACGCCGCTGGGTCGAGGTATTCCGCGACTGTATGGAGTCGCGGAATACCTCGAACGGGCAGGAGCGACCGGGGTCAGCGCTCGTCGAGCATGACCTCGATGCTGTAGTCCTCGGCGTGGTAGCAGTGGTCGCCGTACTCGACGGGGTCACCGACCGCGTCGAAGGCCGTGCGCGACATCGTCAGCACCGGCTGCGAGGGGCGCAGCCCGAGGTGACGCCGCTCCGAGGCTGTCGGGGTGCGGGCGCCGATGCGCTGGTGGGCGACGACCGGCTTGCCGCCGCGGGCCCGGAGCAGCGCGTAGAGGCCGTCGCGCTCGAGCTCCTCGACGGAGATGTCGGAGTAGCGGGGCGGCAGCCAGTTCTGCAGGATCGCGAGGGGCCGGTCGCCGTTGCTGCGCAGGCGCACGACGTGCAGCAACGGCGTGTCGACGGGTAGCCCGAGCGCCGATGCGGCGACGGCGTCCTCGACGACCTCGTGCTTGAGCACCTCGGTGCGGGGGTCGGCGCCGCCGTCGCGCCTCAGGTCGTCGTAGAGGCTGGTCAGCTCGGCGCGCCGGTGGATCTGGCGACCGGCCACGGTGGTGCCGAGGCCGCGGCGCCGCAGCAGCAGCCCCTGCGACACGAGCTCCTGGATGGCGCGGCGGACCGTCGGGCGCGAGAGCCCGAGCCGGTCCGCCATCGCCACCTCGTTCTCGAACGGGTCGCCCGGTTGGAGGTCACCGCGCGAGATGGCCCCGCTCAGCTGCTGGGCCAGCTGGTGGTAGAGCGGTACCGGCGTCTCGCGGTCGATGCGGACGTCAACGGTCTTGGCCATGGCCGCAGACTAGCCACTGCGCCCCTGCATGTTCGCAGGTGCTCACAACCTGACACCTGGGCGTGCCCCGATGCGGGCGCGTCGTCATCGGGGTGCCTTGACGACCAGGACCGGCACCTCCGCGTCGAGGATGACGTTCTGCGCGACGCTGCCGAGGAACGCCTTGCCGACGGGGGAGCGACGCCGCGCGCCGATGACGAGCAGGTCCGGCTCGAGCTCGCGCGTCGCGCCGAGGATGGCCTCGGACACGTCGGCGATGTCGTGGCCGCCCGCGACGAGGTGGACGCGGACGTCCACGGGCCCGAGCGACGCCGAGGCGAGCGCGCGGTCGACGGCATCGGAGATGCCGGCCCGTGTCGCCTCGGCGACGTCGTTGTCGAGGGCGTCGACGACGTGGACGACGACGAGTCCCGTGCCGCGGTAGCCAGCCTGGCGTGCCGCCTCCTGGAGCACGAGGTCGCTGGAGGACCGCACCTGGTGTGCCACTGCGACAGTCATGGTGCTCTCCTCCCGTCTCAGCGCTGCAGCTCGTGCGACAGCTCGGTCAGCTCGTCGCCGCCGGCCATCTGACGCGTCAGCTCGTCGAGCGTCACCTCGGAGCGTTTCTTGTCGAGCACCGCCTGGCCGAGCTTGAGGATGACGAAGTGGTTGCCGACGAGATGCGCGTGGTGCGGGTTGTGGGTGATGAACACGACGCCGAGGCCGGCGTCGCGCGCCGCCGCCGTGTACTTGAGCACGACGCCGGACTGCTTGACCCCGAGGGCCGCCGTCGGCTCGTCGAGGATGAGGACGCGGGCACCGAAGTAGACGGCGCGGGCGATGGCGACGCACTGGCGCTGGCCACCGGAGAGCGTCCCGATGGGCTGGTTGATGTCCTTGACGACGATCCCCATCTTGCGCAGCTCCTGGTCGGCGATCTGCCGCATCTCGTTGATCTTGAGCGGCGCCAGCGGGAGCGAGGAGCTGGTGAGCTCGGCGCCGAGGAAGAAGTTGCGCCAGACCTCCATGAGGCCGACGACCGCGAGGTCCTGGTAGACGGTCGCGATGCCGTGCGCGAGGGAGTCGCGAGGGCTGGTGAAGCTGACCTCCTTGCCGTCGACCTTCATGCTGCCCTCGTTGTGCGGGTGCAGGCCGGCGATGATCTTGATGAGGGTCGACTTGCCGGCGCCGTTGTCGCCGAGCACGCAGGTGACCTCGCCGGCGTTGACGGTCAGGTTGATGCCTTTGAGCGCGCGGATCGCGCCGTAGGTCTTGCCGATGTCGATCATCTCGACGAGTGGCTCGCCCTTGTGCAGCTCGGGGTCGGCGTGCTCGTGCAGGGTGTCGGTCATGTCAACCCACCTTCCGGGCGGTCGAGAGTCGCTTGACGTAGAGGTTGACCATGACGGCGAGCAGGAGCATGACGCCGAGGAAGGCCTTGAACCAGTTCGGGTCCCACCCGGCGTAGACGATGCAGAGGCTCGTCATGCCGAAGATGAACGCGCCGATGGCCACGCCGATCGCGTTGCCGTAGCCGCCGGTCAGGAGCGTGCCACCGACGACCGCGGCGATGATGTAGAGGAACTCGTTGCCCACGCCGTTGCCGGCCTGCAGGGTGTTGAAGTTGTAGAGGTAGTGCATGCCGGCGAACCAGCCGAGGAAGGACACGGTCATGAAGAGGCCGATCTTGACCCGGGTGACGGGCACGCCCACCGCGCGGGCGGAGGCGGCGTTGCCGCCGACCGCGTAGATCCAGTTGCCGGTCCTGGTGCGCTGCAGCACGTACGCGGAGAGGGCGACGAAGAGGAACCACCAGATGACGGTGATCGACAGCGTGACCGAGCCGATCTGCCACTCGTGGGCGAAGATCCAGTTGAGGGAGTCGTAGCCGGCCATCTGGTTGATGTTGGGGCTGGACACCGAACCGGTGACGAGCTTGGTCACGCCGAGGTTGGCGCCCTGCAGCACGAAGAAGGTGCCCAGGGTGATGAGGAAGCTCGGGATCCCGGTTCTCATGACGAGATACCCGTTGAGGAACCCGATCGCCAGGCAGAGCACCAGCGACAGGATCGCGCCGACCCAGAGGTTGATGCCGAGCTGGTAGCAGAACATCGCGTTGAACAGCCCCGCGGTGGTGACCACGACGCCGGCGGAGAGGTCGAACTCGCCGCCGATCATCAGCATCCCCACCCCGACGGCGACGATGCCGATCGTCGAGGACTGGTAGAGGACGGTGAAGAACGAGGCCGGGGTGCGGAAGGCCGGCGCCACGATGAGGAAGAAGATGAAGATGACGACCGCCGCGACGAGGGCGCCGATCTCGGGTCGTGCCAGCAGGCGGTTGGACCAGCCGAGGGTGACCCGGTTGGACGCCTCGGCCGGGGCCGAGGGTGACGGGTCCGTCTTGACGGGGGTGCTACTCATGACAGCTCCAGTGCTGTTCGGCGGGGGCCGGGCTGCCTGGTCCGACTCGAGTCCGACTCGACGGCCCGGCCCCCTGGAGGCGGTTATCGAGTGTTCTGCTTGATGAACGGGAGGACCTGGGCGATGTTCGACTTGTCGACGAACGACGGACCCGTCAGCACGGCCTGGCCGCCGCCGAGGACGTTGCCGTTCTTCTTGAAGAGGTAGAGCTGGGTGATGGCCATGTAGCCCTGCAGGTACGGCTGCTGGTCGATGAACCACTCGATCTTGCCGTCCTGGACGGCCTGGGCCGCGTCGGGGTTGGTGTCGAACGTCCCGATCTTGACGGTGGCACCGGCGCCCTGGGCGGCCTTGATCGTGTCGAGGGCCTGCGGCGCACCTAGGGTGATCACCCAGTTGATCGTCTTGTCCTCGGTCAGCTTGGCCTGGATGGCGGTGGTCACGGCGGCGTCGTCGGCGCCGTTGACCTGCAGGTTCTCGGTGTTCGGGAAGGAGTCCTTGACGCCGGCGCAGCGGTCCTCGAGGGCCACCGAGCCGGTCTGCTGGATGGTGCAGAGGATCTTCGTGGCGCCGGCGGCCGCGGCCTTCTTGCCGGCCTGCTGCCCGCCGAGCTTCTCGTTGGAGGCGAAGTGCGTCAGCGCCCCGGCCTGCTGGAAGAAGTCGATGCCCGAGTTGAAGGTGTCGACGGGGATCCCGGCCGCGGTCGCCTTCTTGATCGTCGGGATGAGCGCGTCGGGCGTCACCAGCGTCGTGGCGATGCCGTCGACCTTGGAGTCGATGGCGTTCTGGATCAGGACGGCCTGCTTGCTGGCCTCCGGGTCGGAGGAGTACTTCAGGGTCGAGCCGGTGTCCTTGGCGGCCTGCTGCGCGCCGGCCTTGATGCGGTCCCAGAACGTGTCACCCGGCGTCTCGTGGGTGATCATCGCGAAGGTGTAGCCGCTGTTGCCGCCACCGCCGCCCCCACCGGTCGACGTGGTGCTCGGGGCGCCGCCACTGCTGCACGCGGCGAGGGCCAGGGACGCCGCCGCGGCGATGCCGACGGCGGTGGTCAAACTCTTGCGAGTCCGGGACGGGATCATCGTTGATTCCTTTCGTCGTGTCGCGGGTCTCCGGTCAGCCTGACTCGGCGCGACGTGAGGGTGACGGGTGCAGGCGGGGAGGGCCGGTCCCCTCGGTCCGGTCCGTGGTGCACGAGATCCCCTGACGGGCTCGTGCGCCTGCCTGCGTTCGTCTGGCCGGGGGCTGTGCCGCGCCCCGCCGGTGCCTGTTCAGATCTGGCTGTGTGTGCGTCCGGGTCGGACGTGGAGGGCGGCGTGGTGTCGCCTCGACCGTTGCGGGCCACCGTGGTGGCCTGCCGCTTTGTCGGTCCCGTCGTCGTTGTCGGGGTTGTCCGTCGACCTCGGCGTCGGTGCCGGCAATTGGGAGGATGCATCAGCTCTGCAAAGCATGTCAAGCAATTGACCAAACATCAGAATGTCCTAACATTTGCTTGACATGGCTCGACGCCGACGAGGACGATCGAACCCGAACCAGCGGTACCACCCAAGGGAGTGTGTTGTGCGAATCGGACTTGCCGGCGTCGGCCGGATCGGGGCCTTCCACGCCGAGACGCTGCGCGACCTGCGCGACGTCGACGAGGTCGTCGTCACCGACGCTCTGCCGGACGCGGCCCGCGCGGTCGCCGAGCGCCTCGGGGTCGGCTTCTCGCCCTCGCCCGAGCAGCTGCTCGCCGACGGCGTCGACGGCTTCGTCATCGCGACGGCCACGCCGGGGCACGCGCCCCTGCTGCGGCTCGGGCTCGAGGCCGGCGTGCCGACCTTCTGCGAGAAGCCGGTGGCCTCGACGCTCGCCGAGACGATGGAGCTGGCCAAGCTCGTGCGGGGCTCGGGCGTGCCGGTCCACGTCGGCTTCCAGCGTCGGTTCGACGCCGGCTACCAGCGTGCGCAGGAGGCGGTCGCGGCCGGCGAGCTCGGCTTCCTCCACTCGGTGCGGGCGATGACCCACGACCAGGCCCCGCCGCACGCGTCGTACATCCCGACGAGCGGGGGCCTGTTCCGCGACTGCTCGATCCACGACTTCGACATCATCCGGTTCGTCACCGGCCGGGAGGTCGTCTCGGTCTACGCGACGGGCGCCAACAAGGGCGCCGACTTCTTCAGCGAAGCCGGCGACGTCGACACCGCCGCCGCGATCCTCACCCTCGACGACGACACGCTGGTGTCGGTGACGGCCACCCGGTACAACGGCGGGGGCCACGATGTGCGCATGGAGGTTCTCGGCAGCGAGGGCACGATCGGCGTCGGGTACGACGACTCGCTCGCCGTGACGTCCGCCGAGCCGGGGGCCACCTACCCGAGCGGGCCGCGGCACTGGTCGTTCATGGAGCGCTTCCTGCCGGCCTACCGCGCCGAGCTGACCGCGTTCGCCGCGGTCGCGCGGGGCGTGCGCCCCTCACCGTGCACGGTCGACGACGCACTCGCCGCGTTCCGGGTCGCCGAGGCGTGCGAGCTGTCGCGGCACGAGGGACGCGTCGTGCGCCTCGAGGAGGTCGAGACGCTGTGAGCACGCCGTCCCCCCTCGAGAGCGCCACCTCCACGACTGCCGAGCCGTACGACGTCGTCGCCATCGGCCGCACCGGCGTCGACATCTATCCGCTGCAGCACGGCGTCGGCCTGGAGAAGGTCCGCACCTTCGAGAAGTTCCTCGGCGGCAGCGCGACGAACGTCTCCGTCGCCGCCGCGCGGCACGGTCGACGCGTCGCCCTGCTGACCCGTGTCGGGAAGGACGCGTTCGGCCGCTACGTCCACGAGGCGCTGCGCGACTTCGGCGTCGACGACCGGTTCGTCACGGCCGTCGACGGGCCGCCGACGCCGGTGACCTTCTGCGAGGTCTTCCCGCCCGACGACTTCCCGCTCTACTTCTACCGCTACCCGACCGCGCCCGACCTGCTCATCGACGCCGACGAGCTGCCGCTCGACGCGATCCGCTCGGCGCGTCTCTACTGGTCGACCGTCACGGGGTTGAGCCAGGAGCCGAGCCGGTCGGCGCACTTCGCTGCGTGGGCGGCCCGGGGCCGCGCGCGGCACACCGTCCTCGACCTCGACTACCGGCCGATGTTCTGGGGCAGCGCCGCCGAGGCGAGCGCACAGGTCGGCGCCGCGCTCGAGCACGTCACCGTCGCCGTCGGGAACCGCGAGGAGTGCGAGGTGGCGGTCGGCGAGACCGAGCCGCAGCGCGCCGCCGATGCCCTGCTCGAGCGCGGCGTCGAGCTGGCTGTCGTCAAGCAGGGGCCCAAGGGCGTGCTCGCGGCGACGCGTGGCGAGCGCGTCGAGGTGCCGCCGTTCCCGGTCGACGTCGTCAACGGCCTCGGCGCCGGCGATGCGTTCGGCGGGGCGCTGTGCCACGGACTGCTGTCGGGGTGGGACCTGCGCCGCGTCCTCGAGTTCGGGAACGTCGCCGGCGCCATCGTCGCCAGCAGGCTCGAGTGCTCCACCGCGATGCCCACGACCGCAGAGGTCGACCGCCGGCTCGTCTCGTCCCTGTCGTCCACACCCGTCGCCGGACCCGTCGCCGAGGAGGCACGATGACCACCACGACCGGCCCCACCAGCCCCGCCGGTTCCGCGACGCACCGCCCCGCCGGCCGGGTGTCGGTCGCTGACCTCACCGAGGTCCGCGTCCGCGAGCCGCACCGCAT
>JAEXXY010000220.1 GCA_023451855.1 Actinomycetes bacterium | reverse complement strand
GCCGTGGACGGCGTCGTGGGGGCGTTCATCGCACCTCCTCCGGGTCGGTCGCGGCCAGGTCGGCAGGCAGGGGCGCGCTGCGGGCCGGGTCGGTCAGTGCGGGGTTCGGGCCGGTGGCATCGGGCGTCGGGGCGTCGTCGCGGGCGAGCACGGAGTGGTCGGCCTCGCCGCGCGCGACGACCGAACGGTACGCGTCGGAGCGGGCGAGCAGGTCGACGTGGCGGCCCCGCTCGGTGACGCGACCGTCCTCGATCAGGACGACATCGTCGGCGTGGTGCAGCAGCAGCGGCGAGGCGGTCATGACGATCGTCGTGCGGCCGGCGCGGTGGGCGCCGAGACGCTCGGCGATGCGTGCCTCGGTGTGGGCGTCGACGGCCGAGGTGGGCTCGACGAGGACGAGCACGTCCGGGTCGGCCGCGAGGGCGCGCATGAGGACGAGCCGCTGGCGCTGGCCGCCGGACAGCCCACGCCCGCGCTCCTCGAGCTCGCCCTGCCAGCCGCCCGGCAGCGCGTCGAAGACGTCCTCGGCGGAGGCCGTGTGCAGGGCGCGCTCGGCGTCCTCGCGGGTGAGCCGGCCGAGCGGGTCGACGGCGCTGCGCAGCGTGCCGGCGAAGACCTGCGGCGCGGTGTCGCTGACGAGGATGGCGTCGCGCACGTCGTCGAGCTCGACGCTCGAGAGGTCGACGCCGCCGACGGTGACGCCCCACGGGCGCCGCGCCTGCTCCTCGTCACGCTTCGCCTGGGCCTCACGGGCCTTCGCGCGAACAGACCGCTCGCGCTGGGCGGCCCGGCCCTTGAGCTCCTCGGGGATCTCGTCACTGACGAGCGCGCCCTCGTCGCGGGGCAGGTACCGGCCGATGCGGTCGGCCAGCGCCGCGGAGTCGTCGGGAACGGCACAGACGACCATGGTGAGCCGGCCCGGCTCGAACGAGGCACCGGAGCGGTCGTCGACGATCGTCGCCTCACGGGGCAGGGTCTGCGGGTCGTCGGGGTGCACCCACGGCGGTCGCTGGCCGAGCACCGCCACCGCCTTGCGCGCCGACACGACCGAGCGGGTCCACTTCTGGGCGAACTCGACGAAGGTGCGCATCGGCTGGATGAGGAACAGCCCGTAGCCGAGGAAGCTGACGAGCTGGCCGACGGTGAGCCGGCCCTGGGCGACCTCGCGCGTGCCGACCCACATGAGGGCCACGACGAAGCCGCCGGACAGCAGCACACCGACCGACTCGACGCCTGCGAGCCAGCGGCCCGCAGCGACGCCCGAGTGGCGGACCCGTTGTGACTGCGCCGCGTAGTTGCCCCCGAAGGTGTCCTCGCCGCCGATGCCGCGCAGGATGCGCAGGCCGGCGACGATGTCGGTGGCCATCGAGGTCAGCTCGGAGTTGCGCGAGCGCTCGACGCCCTGCCAGCGCTGCATCGGGCGCAGCAGCGGCGAGCCGAGGACGACGAGCAGCGGGGCGGACACGAGGACGAGCACGCCCATGCGCACCGACGTGTTGAGGACGATGCCGGCCACGACGAGGTAGGCGGCCAGCTGCGAGAAGGCCCGCGTCGCCACCTCCATGAGCGCGCCGAACTGGTCACCGTCGCTGCCCGACACCGACAGCACCTCACCCGTGGGCGTGCGTCGGGTGAGCACGTGGCCGAGCTGGAGCGCCTTGCGGGTGACGAGCTTGGTCGTGCCGTAGAGGGCGATGAGCCACTCCCGCACGATGAACGTGTGGTAGACGATGCCGCTGCTGGCGCCGACGACGGTGACGGCGGCGAGCGCGAGCACCCATTCGAGCGTCGTGCTGCTGTCGCCGGCGACGATGCCGGTGTCGATGGCCCGGCCGACCATCCACGGGCCGACGGTCTGCGGGACCATCCACACGAGGGCGGCGACCAGCCCGGCGACGAAGAGCACGCCGTTCTGCCGCACCATCCACCAGAGGAAGCGGCGCGGGTTGCGGGTGTCGGGCTCGGGGGCCCCGCGCTCGGTGTAGGCGCGGGTCGGGGGCGGGAAGTCTCGCATGGCGCGTCCACCCTAGGCCGGACGGCCGACACCGCCCCACCGGTTTTTCCGGTCCCGGTGGGTCGGTGTCGGGGCTTCGCGTCAGCAGCCGGTCGGTGGCCCGTCGAAGACCGGTCTGTGCTCCGTCACGGCGTCGGGTCGGGCAGGGCAGCGGACCGGATGTCGCTGTTGCCGAACCGGGCCGACGTGCCCGTGCACTGGGCCGGCACGTTGGGACGCGGAGCGGCCGGGTTCGTGTAGAGCGCCGCGCGGTACGCGTCGACGGCCGGGCAGTGGTCGGCGTCGCGCGTGTCGTTCCAGACGGCCACGACCCCCGCCCGCGTCGCCGCGGCGTAGACGTAGTCGCCGAGGAACTCGTCGGTCAGCGCGTTGGCCGAGGAACCACGTGGGTCGCCGACCACACCACGGTGGAGCTCGCTCCAGACGCCGGGGGCCCCGCCCGACACGATGTCGGCGTGCCACACCGCACCGATGAGGCCGCGGACCGAGGTGGTGTCGTTGCGGTAGGGCGTCGTGAAGGCGTTGACGACGACGTAGACGTCGGTGCCGTTCGGCGAGATCGCCGGTGCCGAGTAGAACGGCCGGTAGACCGGCTGCGTCGGGCCGGCGAGCGTCACCGGCGTCGGCCCGATCCACGACGTGCCGCCGTTGCGGGACGTCGCGACCATGAGCTGCTCGTCGTCCAGGCCGTTCGTGCCGTCGACCCACGTCATGACGATCTGGTTCGTGGCGTCGGTGCCGGAGGGTGCGCCGTTGGCGATGTCGACGCTGGGTGCGGGCGCGAGGTCGACGCGGGCGCCGCCGAGACCGTCCATGACCGGGCGACCCTGGACCGGGTCGAACACGCCCGGCGGGACGACCGAGGTGATGAGCGTCGGGCCGGTGAAGTGCGCGCCGGCGTCGGTCGAGCGGTACATCATCTCGAAGCTCGTGCCGTTGCGCTTTCCGACGCCGAAGACGTACACGACGCCGTGGCTGTCGGTGCGGACGGTGCAGCCGTCGGGCTGGCCGCTGATGCCGTTGTTGGTGGCCGGGCCGACCTGCTTCGAGGTCCACGTGACGCCGCCGTCGGTCGACCGCGCGACGATGAGCGGGGTCGGCAGCGCGTTGCCCTTCTCCTGGCTCCGGAACGAGGCCCAGCACACGTACGTCGTGCCGAAGTGGGGGCTGCTGGCCGCGTTGTCGGACCAGATCTGCTCCTTGTCCGAGAAGGTCGTCGAGGACTGCTTCGAGACGACCACCGGGGCGGACCAGGCCGCGTTGTGCCCTGCCGTCGCGCCCGCGAGGTCGTCGGTGTGCGAGACCGCGATCGCCTCGAAGCCCTTGAACGTCTGGTCCTGCCTGGTCGCAGCGGTGTTCGCCGTCAGGTTGGCGTAGTAGAGGCGCGAGCCGTTGGCCCACGAGAAGTGACCGGAGGCGTCAGGACGAGGTCCGAACGCCAGGGCGGGGTCGCCGTCGGAGGAGAGTCCCGCCGTGTCGTACCGGGGCAGCGTGCCGATCGACCCGGTGTGCGGCTGGCACCGTGCCGGACCGAGGCAGTCACGGGCCGTCAGACCGGTGTAGGTCGGCTGGGTCCACGAGCTGCCCCCGTTGGAGGAGAGGTAGATGCCGGAGAGGCCGACGCCGGCGGTGAAGGGACACGTGGTCGGGTCGCCGGCGGCGCACGACTCGAGGTCGATCTCGTCGTTGGAGCCGGCGGCCACCACCGAGGGCGCGTGGGCGTCGATGGCGACGGCGGGCTCGTTCTGCTTGTTCTGCGAGAAGGGAGTGGCCGGGCTGACGTGCGTCACGAGGACGTCCGAGGGCGCGGCGGCTGCCACGGCGGCACCCGCGAGGGCGGTGGCCAGGGATACCAGGGCAGCGGTCACGATGCGTGGTCGACGCATGACTGCTCCGATCGTCGGGTCGGGATATGGGACGGTCGTCGCGTCGGCGCCCGTGGCGGCCACCTCTCAGAGTGCCCCCGCCCCGCCGCGCCGGACAAGACATCGGACGCGGCAGGTGCCCGTTGCGCGCGGAAGGTCGGCCATGTCGCGCATGACCGACCTTCCGGGAGAACCGACCTCGGCTCAGCGGGCGGCTCGGGCGAGCGCGTCGAGAGCCTGGGTGAAGCACTGCTCCGGCGGAGTCACGAGCCCGGCGCCGACCTGGCCCGTGCCGGCCACGCGTCCGGCCATGCCGGTGTTGATCTGCGGCAGGATGCCGGTGCGCGCCACGGCGGCGACGTCGATGCCGGTCGGGGTGCCGCGGAACTCGAGGATCGGCACCTGGTAGGCCTGGTGCTCCCCGACGGTGATCTCGTACATCGTCTGGGTGGCCCGCAGCGCGAACGGCACGTCGCCGCCGACGAACTTGACGATGGCCGGCGCCGCCGCCATGGCGAACCCGCCGATGCCGGCCGTCTCGGTGATGGCCGAGTCGCCGATGTCGGGGTTGGCGTCGTCCGGGCCGTACGAGCCGAGGAAGAGGCCCTCGGGGGTGTTGGCCGGGCCGGTGAACCAGGCGTCGCCCGTGCCCGAGACGCGGATGCCGAAGTCCGTGCCGTTGCGCGCCATCGTGGTCACGACGCTAGAGCCCGGGATGCCATGCGCGGCAAGCGTGCTCAGCTTGCACGCCGGCATGCCGAGGTTGAGGAAGAAGTGCTCGTTGGCACCGGAGAAGCGGACCGCCTCGGCGATGTCGGCCGACGACGCGTCGGCGGTGATCATCGTGGGCAGCAGCTCGCGCAGGAGCATGAGCGACCCGGCCCGGTTGCGGTTGTGCCCCTCGTCGCCCATCTGGAGCATCTGGGCGATGACCGCCTTGATGTCGACGGGGCCCGAGGCGTCGACGCGGGCGCGCACCGCTTGCTGGAGGATCGGGCCGAGCACGGAGTTCATCCAGTGCAGCCGGTCGATGACCTCGGGTCCGTAGGCGCCGTAGCGCAGCACCTTGCCGAGGCCCTCGTTGAGCGAGCACCACGACGTGTTGTCGTGCACGTCGTCGCGCAGCTCGTAGAGCCACATCGACGGGCTGACGACGCCGGCCATCGGACCGACGGCGTCGCGGTGGTGGCACGGCTCGAGGGTGATGCCGTCGCCCTTCTGCAGCCTGGCCTCTGCCTCCTCGGCGGTGTCGGCGAGCCCTTCGAACAGCATGGCCCCGATGAGTGCGCCCTTGAGCGGCCCTGAGGCGCGGGCGAACTCGATCGGCGGTCCGGCGTGCAGGAAGGTACCCGGCTCGAGGCCGAGCGCCTCCGACGCGGGCCGCACGTCGACGAGGTCGGCGCCGGCTGCGACCATGCGGCGCAGCGCCTCGGCGTTCGCGGCATCGCGACGCGGGTCGGCGAGGACCGCGGCCAGGTGCCCCTC
>JAEXXY010000208.1 GCA_023451855.1 Actinomycetes bacterium | reverse complement strand
GCCGTGGACTCGGGCACGTCGGCCACCGGGTGGGCCCGGCGTGCGCCCGCGCGGACGACGTCGACGGCCTTGCGGTGGGCGATCGTGACGAGCCACGCCCGGACGTTCGCGTCGTCGGGCAGGTCGGGCCAGGCCCGCAGGGCCGCGAGGAACGTCTCGGACCACGCGTCGTCGGCCTCGGTCGGGCCGAGGACGGCGCGGCACACGCGCAGCACGATGGCCCCGTGCTCGGTCACGGCCTGCTCGAACGGTCGCTTCATGCCCTGTAGACGCTCCGACCCGCGGAAGTGTGAGGTGCCCAGTGTGACCGATGGGTCGACCTGCTCACTCGAGGGACGGGAGAGCAGACGCAAGCGCGATGCCGAGGCGTGTGACGGCCGAGGCCCGGGCCTGGGTCGAGGTTTTCCACGACCGGATGTGGTCGCCGAACACCTCGACCCGACGGGGGAGGCGGTGGGCCGCTCAGAAGAGGCGGCCGGCGTCGTCGGCCGCCGGCTCCTCGAGCGCGAGGAGGAACCGCTTGCGCTCGAGCCCGCCCGCGTAGCCGACGAGCGAGCCGTCGGCCCCGATGACCCGGTGGCACGGCACGACGACGGCGATCGGGTTGCGGCCGTTGGCCGTGCCGACGGCCTGGGCGAGGTTGCGGTCGCCGAGGTCACGGGCGAGGTCGCCGTAGCTGCGGGTGTGGCCGTAGGGGATCTCGCGCAGCAGGGCCCACACCTTCTGGTGGAAGGCATCGCCCCGGGGCGCGAGCGGAAGGTCGAACTCGGTGAGGGTGCCGGTGAAGTACGCGGCGAGCTGGATGGCCGCCGCTGCGAAGGGCTCGTCGGCCGGGTCGCCCGGCTCGCCGATGACGTCGTCGTCGGGGCGGTGCTTCGCGGCGTCCATGAGCAGGTGCGTCACGGCGCCGTCCTCGGCGACGACCGTGAGGTCGCCGATCGGCGAGGGGACGACGACGTGCGTGACGGTCACCGCGTCGTGCCTCCTGACGCGCCTGACGCGCCTGAGGTGCTCGACGGGCTGGAGGGGCTCGAGGGGCCCGACGCGTCCGATGCTCCCGATGCTTCCGAGGACCGGCCGGGCTCGTGCGCGGCGAGGATGTCCTCGTGCGTCGGCACCGGGAACTCCGCGGAGTAGTCGCCGTAGGCGCGCGGGTCCTCGCGCGGCTCGAGGTGGCAGGTCAGGGCGATGTCGCCGAACTCGCGGTGCACCGCGGCCTCGACCTCCTCGACGAGGTCGTGGCCCCTGGTGACGGTCCACGCGCCGGGCACGAGCACGTGCACCTCGGCGAAGCGGTGGTGGCCGGACTCGCGCGTGCGCAGCGCGTGGAAGTGCACCTCCGAGGTGACGAAGCCCGACAGGATCGCGGCGATGGCCGCGTTGTCCTCCTTTGACATCGAGATGTCCATCAGGCCCTCGGTGGACTCGCGGATGAGCTTCCACCCGGTCCAGACGATGTTGAGGCCGACGAGGAAGGCGACGACCGGGTCGAGCCGCTCGATGCCGGTGAGGGCGACGACGAGCACGCCGACGACGACGCCGGCGGAGGTCCAGACGTCGGTCATGAGGTGCTTGCCGTCGGCTGTGAGGGTGAGCGAGCGGTAGCGGCGCCCGGCCCGCAGCAGGACGATCGCGACACCGCCGTTGACGGCCGAGGCGACGACGGAGATGGCGAGGCCGATGCCGACGTTCTCGATGGGCTGCGGGTTCAGGAACCGGTCGACGGCCGACCACATGATGACGACCGCGGCCACGAAGATCATGACGCCCTCGATGGCCGCCGAGAAGTACTCCGCCTTGGTGTGGCCGTAGTGGTGGTTCTTGTCGGCCGGCATGGCCGCGACCTTGAGGGCGATGAGGACGGCGACCGCGGCGACGAGGTTGACGACCGACTCGGCGGCGTCGGACAGCAGGCCGACCGAGCCGGTGAGCCGCCAGGCGATGACCTTGAGGGTGATGGTGACGACCGCCGCCACGAGGGACAGGTAGGCGAACCGGCTGAGGTCGCGGGTCTGCAGGCCCCGCCGGGCGTCGGCCGAGGCCGTGGCCGCCGAGGGCACGGTGTCTGCGGGGGCGGTCTCGGGACGGTCGGGGTCGGCACTGCTCACAGGTCCAGTGTGGCAAAGCGCACCGACGTCGCGGTCCCCGCGCTCCTGCAGCGGACGCCGTCCGTGGTGCACGAGTGGGCGATCCGGGTAGGGCAGTGGTGTCCGATCGGAGAAAGGAGCCCAGATGGGTACCGAGGACAAGGCACGCAACATGGGTGAGGACCTCAAGGGCAAGGCCAAGGAGGCCACCGGCAAGGTCACCGACAACGAGCGCCTCGAGGCCGAGGGCAAGGGCGACCAGGCGGAGGCGGACCTCAAGCAGCGGGGCGAGCACCTCAAGGACGCCGTCAAGCCGGACTGAGCACCTGATCACCGCTGGCGTGGGTCGGCTCCCGTGACGGGGGCCGGCCCACCGCCGTGTCCGGGTCAGGACGCGGCACGGGCTGGGACGCGTCAGGCGCCGCGTGGGGCGACGACGGTCGCAGCCGGCCGCCGAGGGCGATGACATCGATGCCGGCCCATGGTCCACCGGGCAGGCGCTGGTCGTCTGCGGGGGCGCGTCCCTGCCCTGACCTCCCCGGTCTCACTCGCAGCGTCCGGAACCGCCCACGCGACGGGGCCCACGGTAGGACGCTGGTGTGATGGACACCGTGGTCAGGACCCGCCACGGGGCGGTCCGCGGGCTGGTGGAGGACGGCGTGCACGCCTTCCGCGGGATCCCGTACGCCGCGCGCCCGTTCGGCCCGAACCGGCTGCGCCCACCGGCGCCCCTCGTGGCGTGGGACGGGACACGGGACGCCACCCGGCTGGGGCCCGAGCCGCCCCAGGTCGCCCCACCGTCGACGGGCGGGACCGCCGAGGGCGCTCAGGAGGAGTGGCACGACGTCGACGCCGCGTTCGCGGCCGTGGAGCGGGCGACGGCTACCGACGACTGCCTCAACCTCAACGTCTGGACCCCCGACCCGGGCACCACCGGCCTGCCCGTCATGGTGTGGATCCAGGGCGGCATGTTCGAGCTCAGCTCGACCGCCGCCTACGACGGCAGCCGGTTCGCGCGCGACGGTGTCGTCTGCGTCGTCGTCAACTGGCGGCCGGGCGCCGAGGGCTTCCTGCATCTCGGCGACGGCGTCGCGAACGTCGGGCTCCTCGACCAGGGGGCGGCCCGCGAGGGGGTCCGCGACGACATCGCCGCGTTCGGCGGCGACGCCGGCAAGGTCACCGTCTTCGGGGAGTCCGCGGGCGCCATGAGCGTCGGGTGCCTGCTCGCGATGCCGTGCGCCGAGGGACTGTTCCGGCGGGCGGTCCTGCAGAGCGGCGCCGCCCACCACGTGCTGTCCCCGACCGACGCCCGACGGGTCGCCGACCGGCTGGCCGCCGCGCTCGGCGTCGAGGCGACCCGGGACGCCATCGCGGAGGCGGGCGTCGACCGGCTCCTCGGAGCCCAGGCGGCGCTGAAGCAGGAGCTGCTCGCCCGGCCCGACCCGGGGGCCTGGGGGCAGGAGGTCGTCGCGACCGTCATGCCCTGGCAGCCCGTGGTCGACGGCGTGGTGCTGCCGGGGCCGCCGATCGAGCGGATCGCCGCGGGGTCGGCCCGTGACGTCGACGTCCTGGTCGGAACCAACACCGACGACTGGCGGCTCTGGCTGCTCGTCAGCGGCGCCATGGGCCAGGTCACCGACGCCATGCTCACCGGCCCGGTGGGCCGGTTCGGGCACCTCAGCCTCGCGGCCTACGGCCTCGACGCCGACGACGACCTGACCGCCTACCGGGCGCGCTACCCGGGCGTCGCGCCGGGAGAGCTGCTGGCCAAGGTGCAGACCGACTGGTGGATGCGGGTGCCCGCCGTGCGGCTCGCCGAGGCGCACCTCGCGTCCCGGGGAGACGCGTCGACGCGCACCTTCATGTACGAGTTCGCCTGGGGCGCACCGGGTCTGGGTGCCGTGCACGCCCTCGAGGTGCCGTTCGTCTTCGACATCGCCCACCCCGACGTGCCGCTGTTCGGGCCGCTGCTCGGGCCGGACCCGCCGCAGGACCTCGCCCGGACGGTGCATGCGGCCTGGGTCGGTTTCGCACGGGACGGCGACCCCGGGTGGCCCGCGCACGACCTCACCCGCCGGGCGACGATGCGGTTCGACACGACGAGCAGCGTCGTCGAGGACCCCTACGCCTGGGAGCGGGCCTTCTGGGAGGGCCGGAGGTGAGCGGTCCTCGTGGCTACACCGTCCGGGGGATCCCGCCGCAGCGGCGGCCGGTGCTCGACCGCCTCGCGGGGGCCGCACGACGGTTCTCTGTGCACGCTCTGGTCGAGCTCGACGTGGCCGAGGCGCAGCGACGGATCGACGCCGCCGCGGAGCACGTGTCGTGGACCGGCTTCGTCACGGCATCGGTCGCCGCGGCGGTGGCGCTCCACCCCGAGGTGAACGCCCGGAAGGCGGGCCACCGCATCCTCTACTTCGACCGCGTCGACGTCGGCGCCACGGTCGAGCGCCAGGGAGGGGGGCGCCCCACGCTCGACATCGTCGTCCTGCCCGACGCCGACCGGCTGTCGTGCGCCGAGGTCACGGCGGCGCTGCACCGGGCCAAGGTCGGGCCGGCGCAGCCGCACCCACCAGGGCTCCTCGGGCCCGTCCTCCGGCTGCCGGGTCCGTTGCGTCGGGCCGCGGTGCGAGCCGCCGCCACGATCCCGGCGGTGTCGGCGTCGTTCGGTCCCGCCGTCGGGGTCACCTCGATCGGGATGTTCTCCTCGACGTGGGGCTGGGCGGTGCCCCTCGCCCCGCTCACCGTCATCATCACGGTCGGAGGGGTCGCAGAGCGTCCGGTGGTCCGGGGCGGGCAGGTCGTCGCGCGGCCGATGCTCCCGCTGACGATCAGCCTCGACCACGCCGTCGTCGACGGTGCTCCGGCGGCTCGCTTCGTCGAGACGCTGCGCTGGCTCGTCGAGACGGCCGCCGCCCTCGAGCCCGGCCTCACGGCTGACGCCCCGACGCCGCCCTAACCGGTCACCGACCTGCGAGCGGGCGTCATCGCCCGGCGGGCGTCAGCGCGCGGAAGGCGTCCTCGGCCCGAAGGCCTCAGCGGCCGGAAGGCGTCAGCGTCCGTGAACCCGTCAGGCGCGAGGGGCCCGCGTGGCGCCCATGGTGCAGCGGCCGGCCGGGCGCGGGAGCCGGCGCCGTCTGGCTCGCGAGCGGCACGACCATCGCATCGCACGGCAAGGCGTCCAGGGCGCCGCGCAGGACCGAGCCGCGCACCATCTCGACGAGCGCACCACGGCCCGGTCGGCGCACCTCGTCGTGACCACCGACCACGACGAGGTCGTCGGGGTGGCACCGCGTCGAGAGGGTGTCCACCCGGTGCTCGAGGACGACGACCTCCGCCCGGCACTGCAGCGCCGCGCTCTCCGGAACCGCGTGGAGCGTCTCCCAGGCGGAGGCGAGCGCAGCCCGTCGTTCGGCCTCGCTCCCGAGCTCCCGGACGGTGCGGACGGCCGCCAGCGTGACCCGGCGCAGCCGAGCCTCCCGGGCGCCGCGTCGAAGCACCTCGAGGTCGTCGAGGCGTCCGGTCATCGCCACCCGGACGCTGGGCGACCAGTCGTGGTCGCTGGGGTGTCCGTGGTGCGCCCGACGCGTGACGTGCGGCATCATGACGGGGCAGCCGGCACGTCGGATGACCTCGTCCGCCGTCCGCCCGAGGAACAGCACCTGGTGCGCGCCCAGACCGCGCGCGGGGGCGACGAAGAGGGCCGCGCGTGCGGCCAGGGCGCCCATCGCAGCGTCGTCCTCCCGGGCGATGGCGGCGATCTCGACGGGCACCGTCGGGTCGGTCGCCTCGGCCACGATCGCGGCCCGCCGCGCGGCGGTGTGCATCGCGTCCGCGGAGAGCCGCCGGTGCCCCGGCACGCTCAGGCTCGTGCTGGACTCGTCGACGACGAGCAGCACGAGGCCGTGTCCGCGCCGCGCCGCTTCCGCGGTGGCGGTGGCGATGGCTGCCTGGTCCGCGGCCGACCGGCCGCACCCCACGACGACAGCGTCGCAACGCCTTGGATCGAGCATGGTCCACCGCCATTCGCACAACCCCTGCTCTGGCAGTGTCACGCCGCCGGCTCGGTTCCGGGCGGGATCCCGGGAAATCGACCCGGCCCGGTGTGTCCAGTCCTGCAGCGCCACGGTCTGGCCCGCCTGCGCAAGGGGCGAGGTCCGACCTCGCCGCCGCCAGTGTCGCGCCGCCGCGGGGCGGCAGGATCACCCCTGCGGGATGAGGCTGACCAGGGCCGGGGCGACCACGCTGGTCCTGACGACCACTCCGGCGTCGAGCTGGCTCTTGGAGAGGACTGGCATGGACAACATCACGACCAACTTCTGGGACGTCCTGCTGTGGAGCTTCTGGTTCTTCATCTGGTTCGCGGCGATCTTCGTCTGGGTGCGGTGCATCTTCGACGTGTTCCGCGACAGGGACCTCAGCGGGTGGGGCAAGGCCGGATGGGCGGTGCTTCTCATCGTCGTGCCGTGGCTCGGTGCCCTGATCTACCTCATCGTCCGCGGACGGAGCATGTCCGAGCGGCAGATGCGTGAGATGGCGCAGATGCAGGCGCAGCAGGAGGAGTACATCAAGAACGTGGCGGCCGGCTCAGGCAGCGGGAAGAACCCGGCGGAGCAGATCGCCAGCGCCAAGTCGCTGCTCGACTCGGGCGCGATCACGCCGGAGGAGTTCGAGGGGCTCAAGGCCAAGGCCCTCGCCTGATCCGGCAGGGTCAGGAGGGCTGCCGCACGGTCTGAAGGAGGACCCCGATGGCGAAGAGCACCGCGCCCGCACCGGTGGAGGTCGCGGGCGCGGCCTCTGGCGCCATCCTCGTCACGTTGGCATCCGGCCAGTTCCTCATGGCGCTGGACAGCTCGGTCATGAACGTGTCCATCGCCACGGTCGCCAACGACCTGGGCACCTCGGTCACGGGCATCCAGACGGCCATCACCCTCTACACGCTGGTGATGGCCTCGCTCATGATCACGGGCGGCAAGGTCGGGCAGATCCTCGGCCGGAAGCGGGCCTTCGCCCTCGGCTGCGTGATCTACGGCTGCGGTTCGCTGACGACGTCGTTGTCGCCGAACCTGACGGTCCTGCTCATCGGCTGGTCGGTCCTCGAGGGCATCGGTGCCTCCCTCATCATGCCGGCCATCGTCGCGCTCATCGCCGCCAACTTCGACAAGTCGGAGCGCCCGCGCGCGTACGGGATGGTCGCTGCGGCGGGTGCCATCGCCGTTGCGGCGGGCCCGCTCATCGGTGGGCTCTTCACGACCTACTGGTCGTGGCGGTGGGTGTTCGCCGGGGAGGTCATCGTCGTGCTCGGCATCCTGGCGCTGACCCGCCGGATGGCCGACACGCCGCCGGAGCCCGGAGTCCGCCTCGACCTCATCGGCACCGCCCTGTCGGCCAGCGGCCTCGCTCTCGTCGTCTACGGGATCCTGCGCGCCGGGTCGTGGGGACTGGTCGACCCCAAACCCGATGCGCCGACGCTGCTGGGCCTGTCCGCGGTCATCTGGCTCATCCTGGCCGGTGGCCTGGTCCTGCTCGGGTTCCTGGCCTGGGAGCGCCGTCGGGTCGAGCGCGGCGAGGCTGCGCTCATCAACCCGGCGATGCTGCACAACCCTCTCCTGCGCGGCGGGCTCGTGGGGTTCTTCTTCCAGTACCTGCTGCTCGCCGGGATGTTCTTCGCCGTGCCGCTGTTCCTGTCGGTCTCGCTCGGGCTGTCGGCCATCGCCACCGGGGTGCGCATGCTGCCGCTCTCGGTCACCCTGCTCCTCGCGGCCGTCGGGGTGCCGAAGTTCTTCCCCGACGCCAACCCCCGCCGCGTCGTGCGGCTCGGGTTCCTGTCCCTCTTCCTCGGCCTCGTCACCCTCATGGCGGCGCTGGAGGGCGGCGCCGGTCCCGAGGTCGTCACGCTCCCGATGCTGCTCGCGGGGCTCGGGATCGGTGCCCTGGCCTCCCAGCTCGGCAGCGTCACCGTGTCGTCGGTGCCCGACGAGGAGACGGACGAGGTGGGTGGCCTGCAGAACACCGTGACGTTCCTCGGGTCGTCCTTCGGCACGGCCCTCAGCGGCGCGGTGCTCATCGCCGCGCTCACCTCGTCCTTCTTCACCGGCATCCAGGACAACCCCGCGATCCCGCAGAGCCTCTCGTCGCAGGCGCAGGTCCAGCTGGCCTCCGGGGTGCCGTTCATCCCCGACTCGCAGCTGAGCGCCGCCCTCACCGCGGCCGGCGTGCACGGCGACACGGCGGCGGCGGTGATGGAGGAGAACACCACCGCCCGCCTCGCCGGTCTGCGGGCGTCGCTCGCGGTGCTGGCGATCCTCGGACTGATCGCCATCTACTCGGTGGGCGGCATCCCGACGCGCCAGCCGGGAACGGCGCCCGACGCGTCGCCGGCAGGGGTCGGTGCCGGACCGGACCCCGACGCCGCCGACGAGTCACCCTGACGACGCGTCGCCGACCGCCGAGGCAGGAAGGACGCGCCCGGGGCGCTTGGACCATAACGTTGCAGTTACATACCTGACCGGTTATATTGACGGCATGGATGCGACGATGCGAAGGCTCGACGAGACCCGCGGGGCTGTGAGGGTCGAGGACCTGTACGACACGGACATCGGCGACCTGTGGCAGGCGTGCACGACTCCGGAGCGGCTGGCCCGCTGGATCGCCGAGGTCGGCGGTGACCTGCGGGTCGGCGGCACGGTCCAGGCCGTCTTCACGAGCAGCTGGACCGGCCCGGCGCGCATCGAGGTGTGCGACGCGCCCCACCACCTGCTGCTGACGACGGAGCCGGGCACGGACGACGAAGGGCAGATCGAGGCGTGGCTGACCGAGGAGGGGTCAAGGACGCGGCTGGTGGTCGAGGAGCGCGGCCTGCCGATGGGGCACCTGCCGTTCCACGCCTCCGGGTGGCGGGCCCACCTCGAGGATCTCGGTCGGTCGCTGGAGGTCGACGGCTCAGTGCATCCGGAGGGGTGGAGCTCCGAGGCCGGGGCGCCCGGCTGGAGGCGGCGGTGGGAAGAGCTCACACCCGCGTACCAGGCGATGGAGATCGGCTGAGGGTGGACTGCGGCCCGCCACGCGAAGCACGACTGCACGTCGCTGCCGAACCTGGCCCGGGCGCGCGTGGGCTGGGGCCCACCTCGTCATGGCGCGGTGTCCCCGGCCGGGTTCGGTGGTGCCGGTTGGCGCATGGCAGAGAGAATGCCAGCCGGACGCCGTCGGTGCGGCAGATGTGTGGTGGGCCCCGTCGGGCTCGAACCGACGACCAGCGGATTAAAAGTCCGACGCTCTACCAACTGAGCTAGAGGCCCGGGGCGACGTGGTGTTCGTGCGGGAGGCTCCCGACGGACCGGCGGCGCCGCGCGCCCAGTATGCCTGACCACGCGGCCGCCTCCTGCAGTGGAACCGCGTCGTTCGGGCCGGTTGCGCCTCGGCCGGGGCATCGGTCGGGTTGACTGGCGCCCATGTCGCTGCCGCCGGTCGAGATCACCGACCTCCTGTGGTCCTTCGACGCGTCCGGACGACGCCACGCGATCGGTCGGACCGAGGTCGTCGAGCGGCTCCGGGCTTCCGGCCAGGAACGGGCGGCCCGCCTCGTGTCGCGGATGCCCGTGACTGACGGCGACGTCCTCGACACCCGGCACGTCGACGCGCTGGGGATCCGGGTGCACGCCGAGCTGCAGCGCCTCGCCGAGGAGCTGCTCCTGTGGCGCCGGGTCCGCGCGACCCTCGCGCCCCTCGTCGCCGACCTGCGCCACCGCGCGTCCGTCACGTCCGCGTCGGGGGACGGGGGAGCGCCGCGGCCCCTGCGCGTCGTCGACGTCGGGTGCGGCCTCGGGTACGTCGTGCGCGCCCTCGCCGCCCGCGGCGACCTCGGGGCCGACGT
>JAEXXY010000148.1 GCA_023451855.1 Actinomycetes bacterium | reverse complement strand
GCGAAACACCACTACCGTGAGACATGAACGTCCTCCTTCGATGCGATGGGACACCAAGCCCGACAAGCGCATCAGGAGGACGTTCGCCACGCCAGACCCCACCGCGCAGAACGCCTTTCTATGCCGCTCCCGTGAAGAAGCTGGTTGGCCATGGCACTACTGGCCCGCCCACCAGCCCTCAGCGACGGCGCGCTCCCACTCGTCCGCGTCAGGGAGGAGCAGTCCGGGATAGACACCTGTCTGCTCACCGCAACCGAAGCCGACACCCCAACTGATCGGTTCATCTTCAAGGCCTCTGAATGCGACCACGACGTGGTGCTCGCTCTCGGCCTCAAGAACCAGCCCGGGGTGGTGGGGCATGAGTACGTGCCCCATGCGTCGTCGATCTGGGTCGAGGACGTCATCGCTGCTCATGGGGCCGGCGTACAGGACGCGTAGGCCGACGGAGAGGTCATCGGCGGACAGCGATCGCATGTCGCCCACTCTGGCACGCGCGGAGGTCGGTGCCGTGATGACTTTCTGTACTGGCTTAAACGCGCCTTCGGCGCGAAAAGCGCGGGGCCCCGCGATGGGGACCCCGCGCTTCGGCGCTGGCGCGCCTACGCGCACCCCACCGCACCCCGCGCTTCGGCGAAAGGTCGGCGGCGCTCGGCCGGTCGAAGCCGTCTCGACGAGCTGTGGCCGGAATTCAAGCGCCTGGACGGGGGAGGCCCCAGCCGTCGAGTGCCTGGCCGGCTTCCACGGAGGACCACTGCCCACCTCGAGCGCGCGGCGACCTCGACGACCCGCGCGACTGGCTTGCACGAGCGCCTTCTGCGCGGCACCTCCCAGCGCGCAGCGATCCCGTCACTGCGCAAACCCGCGCGCTCGAGTCGTGTCCCCCCGGTGTCCCCCGAGCCCCGAAACTCCTATCCGACAAGGGTGCCGAGGTAACGCGTGCAGAGCACCCGGACGAGCACGACAACGGCCCGGCACCTGTTCGCAATGAGAAGGTCAGGGGTTCGAATCCCCTCAGCTCCACCAAACGGCAGAGAGACCGGACACGCTTTTCGTCCGGTCTCTCTGGCGTTTCTGGGACTCAGTGATTCGAGGAGCCGCCGCAGCGAGGCGATGAGGCGTTCCTCAGGCAACGAGGAACCTCGGTGCTGCTTCGCACAGGGCGGCAACGTCGCGGCCGGCTCGCATCACCGTGAAGTCCGGGCGGACGAGTGCGGCCGCAGCGTTGTCCTTGGCGAGCCAGGCGTGCAGCGGCGAGCCGGCTTCCACCTCGAGGACCTGGGTCCCGCGGTCCTCGAGCAGCGCCCACTGCTCGGGCGAGAGTGGCGTACGAGTCACCAACACGAACCCTGCGCGTGTCGCGTCGTCGTACCGGATGTCGCCCGCCAGGACCGCGTTCGGGCACAGCCGTCCGGTGAGGGACGTTCGGGGTCTGCGGCGATCCACGAGTTCGGACCGGGTCAGCGGTGGTGTCTCGCTGTCGAGCAGGCGGGCCCGCAGCCCGGGGATCCAGTGGAGCCGTGGGGCAATGGCCTTGCGGAGCAGGTCCCCGGCGCCGCCGCCCTTCGTCATGGAGACCCCGATGAGCTTGGCGAGCTGGATGAGGGCCCGGGCGTGCGGTCTCCGCTCCGCCTCGTACGTGTCGAGCACCGACTCCGGCAGGTCTGCGGAGAGCACGCCCGCGATCTTCCAGCTGAGGTTCATCGCGTCGCGAAGTCCCGCGCACAGCCCCTGTCCGACGAAGGGGGGCGTGAGGTGCGCCGCGTCACCGAGCAGGAACACGTTGCGGTCTCGCCAGCGATCCGCCAGCTGTGCCCGGAAGGTGTACTCCGCAACGCGCACCAGCTCGAGTCGGTCGCAGGGGATGCCTTCGACCCACGGCCTGATGAGCGGCTGAAGGGCGTCGATGGACTCGAAGTCGGCGGCGGTCTCGCCCGGCAGCAGCCGGAACTCCCAGCGGTAGCGGGTGTCGCCGATGCGCATGTACGTGGCAGCGCGCTCGGGGTCGCAGACCTGGTGCACGCCTTCCCACTGGTCGAGCTCGACCGTGCTGGCCACGTCGATCACGAGCCAGCGCTGCTCGAAGTTGAGGTCTTCCATGGTCGAGCCGATCGCGGTGCGCACCACGCTGTTGGCTCCGTCGCAGCCCAGGACGTAGGTGGCCAGCACGGACTCGTGCTCGCCGGTGAGCCGGTCGGTGAAGTCCACCCTGACTCGGCCCTGGCCGTCCTGGGCGACGTCGGTGACCTCGACGTTCCCGCGCAGGCTGACGGTGGCCTGGTCCTCGACGTTCGTGCGCAGGAGGTGCTCGAGCTCGGGTTGGTCGAACATGTTGGCCCTGGGGTGCCCGTGCCGGCCGTCCTCTCCGGCGCGGTCGAACACGGCGAACACCCGGTGGTCCCGGTCGATCAGCTGCAGCCCGCGCGCGGGCCGGGACACCGCGGCGAACTGCTCGGCGATGCCGAGCCGCCCGAGGACCCGGTAGAATCGTCGTCGAGGTGCACGGCGCGCGGCTGGGGGTAGACGCCGTCCCAGCGGTCCAGGACCAGGCAGTCGACGCCGTACTGCCCGAGGAGCGTGGCGGCGGTGATGCCGACGGGGCCGGCCCCCACGACGACGACGGGGATCGCGTCGGCCCTCGTCCGCCGAGAACGGTTCATCGCAGGTCACCGACCACCAGCAGGAGGTAGCTCACGGTCACCAGCGCCAGGACGATGGCCGGAGCGATCTCGCGCATGCCGTCGCCGTTGCGCCGGTGTGCCACCACTGCCCCTCCCAGGAGCAGCAGGAGCCCGATGGCGGCCAGGGCGCCGATCGCCGGGACGAACGCGCCGACGAGCAGGCCGACGACACCGAGGACCTCGAGGAGGCCGATCCGTCGGTATGCCGCGACGCTGAAGCCGACGTGCTCGGCCTTGGCCCGCATGGCGGGTACGGCGGCGAGCTTGGCCGTGCCGAAGACGGTGAAGGCGACGACGAGGAGGGTCGCAAGGATCGTGGTGGGGTTCATGACAGTTCCAATCTCCAGGGGATGGCGAAGCGGTCGAGTGTTTCCCTGACCGGGGTCTGGTCTGCGTCGCGGGCCAGGGTGACGACGGCGACGACCGAGCCGTCCTCGATCGCACCCTGGACGTCAGTCACGGAGGGGATCGCGCGGAGGGCGTCGGCGACGGCCTCCCGGGTGGCTTCGGCGCGTAGGGCCGGCTTGAAGTGTTTGCCCACCAGGGTGACCGGGAGCTCATCCAGCACGGTGACGGTCTTGGGCGCTGCCGCCTGCTCCGGGACGTGGTCGGCGGCCCAGGCACGCAGCTCCTCGGGGGTCACGTCGGCGCCGGAGGTGAGGGTGACGAACGCGACGGGAACCTCACCGGCGTGCAGGTCCGGACGTCCCACGGCCTGCGCGGCGGTGACCCCGGGATGAGCCAGCAGCACGTCCTCGATGACGGCCGGGTCGATGTTGTGGCCTCCGCGGATGATCAGGTCCTTGGCTCGGCCGACCAGGTGGATGAAGCCGTCCGGGTCGACCAGGGCCAGGTCACCGGTGTCCAGCCAGCCGTCGTGCAGCTTGCCCATGCCGTCCAGCACGGGCCCGTCGGGACCCCGGTCCGTGACGTAGCCGGGGAACACGGTCGGCCCGCTGATGGCGAGCAGGCCGACCTGACCGGCGGGCAGGTCGACCCAGGCGCCGTCCGCACCTGTCTGGACCGACTTCACCTGCTGGTACGGCAGGCGCTGGCCGACGGCGCCCGGACGCGGATGGCGGGGAAAGCTCAGGGCGCTGGCGCAGGTGGCCTCGGTGAGACCGTAGCCCTCCACCAGACGTACGCCGGTGGCGGCCTCGAAGCCGTTCCTGACCGCCTGCGGCAACGGTGACGCGCCGACGACGGCGAAGCGGAGGGTGCTGATGTCGGCGTCCACGGGACAGCCGGCCAGGACGGAGTAGACGGTGGGCACGGCGCTCATCGTGCTGACGCCGTACCGCTCGACGAGCTTCCAGAAGTGCGGGAACAGCTCCTGGTCGCGGTAGCCCTGCGGGCCGGCCCAGATGACCTGCAGGCCCCGGAACAGCGGAGCCAGGACGGTGACGTGAAGAGCGTTGACGTGGAACAGGGGCAGTGCCGCGAACACGACCGCGTGGTCGTCCAGCAGCCCGTTGACGGCGATCATCCAGGCGTCGCTGACCTCGTTGACGTGGGTGTGAGCGGCCAGCTTGGGTGTGCCGGTCGTGCCACCGGTGTGGAAGAGCGCGGCGAGGTCGGTGGCAGAGGGTGCTTCTCCCGCGAAGGCGTCGTGCGGCTGCTCCGCCGCCAGGGCGGACACGTGACACACCCGGAGGCCGTCGATCGGGTCCAGCCCTGCCTGGGCCAGGCCCATGCCCGTCGGACCCAGGGCGAGGAGGGCTTCGGTCCCGGCCTCGACGGCAAGCTGCCGTGCACTCTCCCAGACCTGCGGCGCGAGGTCGGGGCCAGCAGCCACGAGGACCCGGGCTCCTGACCTGCGCAGCAGCTCGACGATGTGCTCCCGCGAGAGGGCGCTGTTGATCGGGGCGGCGATGCCCGCCAGCTGTGCGGCGAGCGTGGCGGTGATGAGCTCGTCGCAGTTGGGAGCGAGGAGGGCGACCGCGTCGGTGCGGCGGATCCCGAGGGCGTGGAGCACGTTGGCGTAGCGGTGCACGTCGCCCAGCAGCTCGGCGAAGGTTCGCTCCGCCGGGTGGTCCCAGCGTCGACCGTCCGGGAGGACGGACAGCGCGACGCTGTCGGGCCAGAGGTGGGCGGCGCGGACGAGGAGCTCGTACGTCGTCGGCGGCAGTCCGCGGTCGGCCAACGGCACTGCCTCGATCGCAGCGAGGTCGGCGGGTTCGTCGTAGCTCGGCCAGAGCAGGTCGCCCATCAGTCGGCCCTCACCAGGGTCCGCTGCCGACCGAGGTCGACAGCGCCGTCGTCGGTGCCGACGGTGACCTCGACCACGTCGCCGTGCTTGAGGTACTTGGGGTTCTGGGCCTGCTTCTGGAAGAAGAGCTTCCACTTCAGCGCAGGTGGCAGGAGTGCGGCGATGAGCTCGACCGGCTTCGGCGGTGCGCTCAGCGCGGTGCCCCCAGGGGTTCCGGTCAGGATGAGGTCGCCCGGGTCCAACCGCTGGAACCGGCTGAGCGCCTGCAGAGCCTCGAGGGGGGTGTAGATCATGTCCTCGTCGACCACTGAGTCCTGGCGTAGCTGGCCGTTCACCCAGAGGCGCAGGTGCAGGTCACCGAAGCGCTTGAGCTCGTCGTCGTCGAGCAGGACCAGTGACGGGCCGACAGGCGTGAAAGTCGGATACGACTTGGACTCGAAGAACTGGGTCTTCGGCAGCTGGACGTCTCTGGCGGAGACGTCGTTGGTCACCACCAGGCCTGCCACGAAGGAGGTCCAGCTGCCCGCGTCGACGTGCGTGCCGACCGGCAGCTCACGACCGATCACCAGGCCGACCTCGACCTCGTAGTCCAGGTACCGCACGTGGTCGGGGCGGATGATGTCGTCGAACGGGCCGCTGAGCGAGCCCGAGGTCTTGCGGAAGAACGTCAACGGGATGGTGTCCGGGTCGAGGCCCGAGTCCTTCACGTGGCTGGCGAAGTTGGTCATCTGGGCGACGACCCGGCAGGGAGCCGTCACCGGGGCCACGAGATCGAGCGTGGTCAGGTCGACGCTCTGGGTGCTGCCCCGCGCGGCCTCGATCCGTTGACGGTCGGCGAGCAGCTCGCCGGTGGTCGTCGCATCGGTGTCGATGCGGGCGGCGCCACTGGGGGTGCCGACCCACCACGCGTCGCGCGTACGAAGGATGGTGGTGCTCATGAGCTGGTCACTTTCAGGAGGCCGCGCAGGCGGGTCAGGTCGAACTCGTTGCCGTCGCGCAACGAACGGGCCATCGACACCAGCTCGTGTATCAGGTCACGTCCGGGTGTGAGACCGAGGAAGTCCTTCGTGGCGTGCGGTCCCCACTGGGCCAGCCCGGACGCTGTCATCGGTGACCAACCCGGCTCCAAGGTGCAGTCGAACAGGTCACCGTCGGCGAAGTGCTCGACCAGCAGCCCGTCCGGGTCGCGCCAGTAGTCGAAGATCTGGCTGCCCTCGATGTGGCGGCCGATCCCCCAGGACCGGTGGAAGCCCAGGTCGCGCAGGTACTCCCCGCCGGCGGCGAGGGCGTCGAGGTCCCCGACCTGGTAGGCCGAGTGCACGTACCGGTTGCTGGGACCGAGCATCATCGCCAGGGTGTGGTGGTCGGTGGGTGTCATGCCGCGGTCACAGCGGATGAAGCTCATGGTGGGGCCGCGCTGGCGCTGGCCCTCGTAGTACTTGAAGTCGCTGACGATGAGACCGAGATGCTCCAGGTACCAGTTCAGGGTCTCCAGGTATCTCGTCGTCTGCAGCACGACGTGACCCAGCCGCTGGATCCTGGCGGGCTCACGCAGGGGGCGCTGTGTGCCATTGGCGCGCCCCACCTCGTGGCCGAAGTTGAACACCTGCGTCGGCTGGGCGGACAGGCTTGGCAGCTCGTGGGTGTCGGCGACCACCCGCACCTTCGCCCCGCTGGGGTCGGTCAGGTCGACGGTGAGCCCGCCCAGGCTCTCGGGCAGCTTCTCGACATTCGTCCGGGTGGCGTCGGCCAGGCGCACCAGGTCCATCGGCTCCGCCGCGCGGAACGCCGCGCCGAGGTACCTCGAGCGCGGTCCGCGGCGCACGATCACGCAGGGGGCGCCGGCGTCGGTCCCGCGCAGCTGGAGCTCGTCGTCGGTCCGGCTG
Organism: Actinomycetes bacterium; assembly: GCA_023451855.1. Taxonomy (GTDB): domain Bacteria; phylum Actinomycetota; class Actinomycetes; order Actinomycetales; family Dermatophilaceae; genus Monashia. The sequence continues at coordinate 9,838 of JAEXXY010000148.1, read as the reverse complement.
ACGGTGCTGAACCCGAAGGCGTGCGCGAAGCGCTCCGAGGCAGCCAGGTCCGGTTTGACGAACTCGAGCCAGGCGAGGTCGAGCACCTTGATGACGGGGTTCTTCGCACGTCCTGGGTGCTCGGCAGGCAGGCGGCCCTGCTCGCTGTGCAGGTCGCTGTGCGTCCCGTGTTGACTGGTCATAGCAGCTCCTTGTCAAGGTTTTGACGAAATCGTCACTCATGATGCGGCGATCAGTCAAGACCTTCCTGAAGGAATCGTCATCACTGAGTGGCGTCACGCTAGGATGGCGGTGCCCCACCACCCAGACGGAGACGACCAGGAGCGAGCCATGAGCAGTGCACCAACGCAGCAGACCAACCGGCTGGAGCGTCGCAAGGCGAAAACCAGAGCCGCCCTCATCCGTGCTGCGCAGACGCTCATCGCCGAGGGGCGGACGAACGTGCCGATCATGGAGATCACCCAGGCCGCCGACGTGGGGATGGGTTCCTTCTACAACCACTTCGAGACCAAGGAGCAGCTGTTCGAGGCCGCCGTCGAGGACGTCATGGACGCCTACGGCCAGCTGCTCGACAACCTGACGGCCGACATCGAGGACCCGGTGGAGGTCTTCGCCTGCAGCTTCCGGCTCACCGGGCGGCTATACCGAAGAGAGCCTGAGCTGAGCCGGGTCCTTCTCAACAACGTGCTTCGGCTGTTGAGCGCCGACAGCGGCTTGGCACCACGCTCCCGGCGGGACATCGCGGCAGCCGTGGAGGCCGGCGGTTTCGACGTCGAAGACCTCGACGTCGCCGTCACGTTGGCTGCCGGAGCCCTGCTTGCCCTGGGCCAGCTGCTGCACGACCAGCCGGACCGCGACGTCGAGGAGACCACCGACCGGGTGGCCGAGGACCTGTTGCGCATGTTCGGCGTACCACGGCGACGGGCGCAGCGGATCTGCGCACTGCCGCTGCCCGACGTCGACGCCGCGCCTGGCGACGGCTCAGCAGCCTGACCGTTCGCCTGTCATCGACCCGCCGAGCTCCGCCTCATCTCATCCACTGTGTCCCACGACACTGACGAAATCCTCATTAGCGAGTTATTCTTCAGTGTAGCGGTGACCCTCCCGTGTCGTCGCCTGGGACACCTGAGGAGACACGTCGATGAGAACCGCCAGCAGCAGACCAGCCGACAGCCCTACCGCCCTCGACGCGCTTCTCGTCGACGCCGCGCCCGGCCCCCTTCACCGGTTCCTGCCCGACCTGTCCACGGTGAAGTGGGGAGTCGCCCTGGCGCGCACACCGACGACCGCTGCTCGGCGGATCGGCGAGCTGGGCGCGGAAGCAGGACGCATCCTGACCGGCACCTCCACGGTGGCGCCGCGTCGCGGGGACCGCCGGTTCACCGATGTCGCCTGGACCGAGAACCCGCTGTTGAAGCGGCTGGTGCAGCTCTACCTGGCCGGCAGCCACACCGCCGACCAGCTGGTGGCCGACGCCGATCTCGACGCGCGAGACCGCGAACGGGTGCGGTTCCTCGTCGAGAACATCGCCGAGGCGTACTCCCCCAGCAACGTCCCACTGGTCAACCCGGCATCGGCCAAAGCGGTGATCGACACGGCAGGGCTGAGCCTGGTCCGCGGGGCCAAGCAGCTCGTGAAGGACCTGGCCACGGCCCCTCGCGTGCCGGAGATGGTCGACAGCAGCGGCTTCGTCCTGGGCGACAACATCGCCGCGACGCCCGGCGCAGTCGTCTTCCGCAGCGAGGCGCTCGAGCTGATCCAGTTCACGCCTCAGACCGACGAGGTCTACGAGGTGCCGGTCCTGGTGATCCCGCCCACGATCAACAAGTTCTGCGCGCTCGATCTCGCCCCGGACCGGAGCCTCGTCGAGTTCGGCGTCCGCCAGGGCAGGCCGATGTTCGTCATCTCCTGGCGCAACCCGGATGCCCGGCACGCCACCTGGAACCTCGACACCTACGTGCAGGCCGTCCTCGACGCCCTGGCGGCCGTGGAGGAGATCACGGGCAGCGCGCAGACGATCCTCGGCGGTGTCTGCTCGGGCGGCATCCTCGCGAGCATCACAGCGGCCTACCTGGCCGGCGTCACCCAGCAGGACCGACTGGCCGCGCTCTGCCTGGCCGTGACGGTCATCGACAACCACGACGCCGGGACGATGTCCGCCCTGGTCGACGCGCCGTTGGCGAACCGGGCCAAGGCCGCCTCGGCGCGCCGGGGATACCTCGACGGGCGGAGTTTGGCCGAGGTGTTCGCGTGGCTGCGGCCCGGTGACCTCGTGTGGAACTACTGGGTGAACAACTACCTGCTCGGCAAGCGGCCCCCGGCGTTCGACATCCTCTTCTGGAACTCCGACACCACCCGGATGACCGCCGCACTGCACGCCGACTTCGTCGACCTGGCGATGGACAACGCGCTGACCCGGCCCGGGTCCCTCACCGTCCTCGGCGTGCCGATCGACCTGGGCGCCATCACGGTGGACTCCTACGTGGTGGCCGGCGTGGCCGACCACATCACCCCGTGGGAGAGCTGTTACCGAAGCGCCCGGCTCTTCGGCGGCGCGACCCGTTTCGTGCTGTCGTCCAGTGGCCACATCGCCTCCCTGGTCAACCCGCCGGGCAACCCCAAGGCGTCCTACCACGCCAACGACGACCTGACCTCCGACGCCGAGGCCTGGCTCAGGGGCTCGGAGCTCCACCAGGGCACGTGGTGGACCGATCTGGGGCTCTGGCTCGACGAGCGCTCCGGCCGGCTCCGCCCAGCGCCCGAACAGCTCGGCTCGCAGCGGCTCAGCGTGCTGGCGGACGCCCCGGGCACCTACGTCTTCGACAGGTGACCGACGTGCGACTGATCCGGCTGCTCGGCCACGACGTCCGGGTCGCCGTCCGCCCCGGGACCTCGCCCGGCCCTCCCCTGGTGCTCTGCAACGGCATCGGCGCCAGCCTGGACCTGCTCCAGCCGTTCGTCGACCAGGTCGACCCGCGAATCGAGGTCATCCGGTTCGACGTGCCGGGCGTGGGTGGATCCCCGATGCCGAAGGTGCCGTACAACTTCGCGATGTTGGCGTGCTTCGTCGGGGCCCTGCTGGAGCGACTCGGCCACGACCGGTTCGACGCTCTCGGCATCTCCTGGGGCGGCGGCCTGGCCACGCAGCTGGCCTTCCAGTTCCCACGCCGCTGCCGACGGCTGGTTCTCGTCAGCACGGGAACCGGAATGCTGATGGTGCCGGCCCGTCTCAGCGTGCTCCGCACCATGCTCACGCCCCGGCGCTACCGCGACCCGGCCTACGCCAAGGGCATCGCGCCGGAGCTGTACGGCGGCCGGATGCGTCGCGAGCCAGACGAGGTGCGGCACGTGCTGTACGACCACGAGCGCCTCGGACCGGGAGCCGGCTACTACCTCCAGCTCCTCGCCGGCATCGGGTGGTCCAGCCTCCCAGCCCTGCCACTGATCCGGCAGCCCACCCTGATCCTCGCCGGCGACGACGACCCACTGATCCCCCTGGCCAACGCCCGGATCATGCACGCGCTTCTGCCCAACGCCTCGCTCCACGTCTTCGACGACGGCCACCTCGGGCTCATGACCGCCGCCGACGAGCTCGGCCCGCTCGTCTCGCGGTTCCTGACCGTGCAGTCTTGACTCACCGCAGTACTGACGATATCGTCAGTACTGCAGATGCATGACAGATGGCTCTCCTGGAGCCGGAACCGAAAGGCAGTGAACTCATGACCCAGCACACGAACTTCTCCACCCGGCTGGAGGATCTGCAGCAGCGAGTCGCGACGGCCAAGACCGCGGTGCAGACGGCCGCGACCGAGTCCGAAGCGCAGCTCAAGGAGCGGATCGACCGGGTTCAGGCCGATCTCGGCCAGTCCGTCCAGGACGCACGCGCTGAGGTCTCGCAGGCCGCCGACGGCGCTCGGGCGAAGTGGGCGCAGCTGAAGGCTGATGCGGCTGCGAAGATGAGCGACGTCAAGGAGAGCGTCGACAAGCGGACCCGCCACGCGGACGCCAAGATGGCAGCGAACGACGCGGAATGGGCAGAGGCTGATGCGGTCGAGGCCCTCGACTTCGCCGACTGGGCAGTCGAGAACGCGCAGCTGGCCATCCTCGACGCCATCCACGCCCGCGCCTACGCTGACAAGCTCGCCGAGGCAGACAAGCTCGCCGGGGCAGACAAGTCGTAACCACAGGTCACGTCAGCCCTCGTGCGAGGCGGTTCGGCATCCGAACCTGTTGCCGACGCGGGCACCGGACGACGCCGGCGTCTCCGACGCTCGCGTCGGCGCGCGGGGGCCGGAGCAAAGGAGCAGAGGTGACAACGAGACACCCCGAACCGGTGAACCCGGCACTTCTGCGGCACCTGCGTGAGCGCAGCCAGCGCCGCGAGAACCGGGTTGCCGACCAGATCACCCGCTTCGCCGGTTCGATGAAGTTCGTCTATGTCCACGTCATCTGGTTCACCTTGTGGATCGCCCTCGGCGTCGAGGACTACCCCTTCGGGCTGCTGACGATGATCGTGTCGCTCGAGGCCATCTTCCTGTCGACATTCGTCATGATCAGCCAGAACCGCGCCGACGAGAAGCGAGAGGTGATCGCGAACCAGGAATGGCGGACGGTCCAGGACGAGGAGCAGCAGAACGAGAGGCTGCTCCGCCTGTCCACCGAGATCCTGGAGCTCACCAGGGAGATCCACGCAGCCAGAGCGGCCACGCCGGCGAGGGCTCCCCGGGCTCCGACGAGGGGAGCAGCGACATGAACCGTCCGCTGCGTCCGGCGCCGCGGCTCTCGACACTGATGAGCCGCGGCTGGCGCCCGGTCGAGCCTGCTCGACGGCCGGTGCTGTTCGTCAACCCCAGGTCGGGCAAGGGCTCGGCGACCCGTCACCGGATCGTCGAGCGCGCCCGTGAGCGCGGGGTCGAAGCCGTGACGCTGGGCGCCGGCGACGACCTGACGACGCGCGCCCTGGAAGCCGTGGCCGATGGAGCAGATGCGCTCGGGATGGCGGGTGGCGACGGCTCACTCGCGGCAGTCGCAGCCGTCGCTGCGGCGCATGGGCTGCCCTTCGTCTGCATCCCGGCCGGGACGCGCAACCACTTTGCACTCGACCTCGGGGTGGACCGCCAGGACGTGCCCGGGGCACTCGAGGCCTTCACGGACGGCGTGGAGCGGCTGATCGACGTGGGCGAGGTGAACGGCCGGGTCTTCCTGAACAACGTCTCCCTCGGCATCTACGGGGAGGCCGTGCAGCTGGCCGACTATCGCGACACGAAAGTGCGCACGCTGGCGGAGACGGCGCGCGAGGTGCTCGGTCCCAGTGGGCCGATGCCCGCCCTCGGCGTCATCGACGACACCGGGCGAGAGCACAGCCACCTTGCCGTCCTGCTGGTTTCCAACAACCCGTACGCGTTGAGCGGGCCTGGTCTTGGCACCCGACCCACACTCGCGAGCGGCCGACTGGGCATCCTGGCGCTCGACACCCCAGAGGAACGGCACCACCCACCGGGCCGGGCCTGGAGCACTCCCCACCTCGAGGTCCGGGCCCCGGGGAAGGTGCACGCCGGCATCGACGGCGAGGCTGTCGAGCTTGCTGCCCCGCTGACGTTCGCCGTCCGCCCGGCGGCGCTGCGGGTCCGGATCTCGGGGCGCCACCCGGGCGCATCGCCGGCGGCACGGGTCCCGTCCCCCAGGTCACGTCGCCCCGCTGTGCAGCCCTGGTCCTCGTAGGCGAACGCCGATGCGGCTCGGGCAGGATCGGGTGCATGACCGTCGCCCGATCGCTGCTGCTGTTCGCGCTCGCCGCTCTCGCCGAGATCGGCGGCGCCTGGCTCGTCTGGCAGGGGGTCCGCGAGCACCGCGGCTGGGCCTGGATCGGCGCCGGCGTCGTGGCGCTCGGGCTCTACGGCTTCGTCGCGACCCTGCAGCCGGACGCCCATTTCGGTCGGATCCTCGCGGCGTACGGCGGGGTGTTCGTCGCGGGGTCGCTGCTCTGGGGCGTCGTCGTCGACGGGTTCCGCCCGGACCGGTGGGACGTCGCGGGGGCGCTGGTGTGCCTCGTCGGCGTGGCCCTCATCATGTACGCACCCCGGGGCGCCTGACGCGTACGGTGTCCGGATGGGTCGCTTCCACGTCGGTGTGTCCGGATGGCGCTACCCCTCGTGGCGTGGCGACTTCTACCCCAAGGGTCTGCCGCAGCGGCTCGAGCTGACGTACGCGGCCGAGCGGATGACCTCGATCGAGCTCAACGGCTCCTTCTACTCCCTGCAGCGGCCGACCTCGTACCGGCGTTGGCGCGAGTCCGTGCCGCCCTCGGTCGACCTCGCCGTCAAGGGCGGTCGGTTCATCACCCACCTCAAGGCGCTGCGCGACGTGGAGACGCCGCTCGCGAACTTCTTCGCCTCGGGCGTCCTCGCGCTCGGTGACCAGCTCGGGCCATTCCTGTGGCAGCTGCCCGAGCGGCTCACCTTCGACGCCGACCGCGTCGACGCCTTCTTCGAGCTGCTCCCCCGCTCGACGCGTCGGCTCGCCGACCTCGCTGCACGTCACGACGACAAGGTGGCGCAGGGCGACGCGCTGACGACCGCCGACGCCGACGCCGACCGCCCCGTCCGGCACGCGCTCGAGCCGCGCCACCCCAGCTTCGACACCGACGAGGCGCGCGAGCTGTGCGCCCGGCACGGCGTCGCGCTCGTCGTCGCCGACACCGCCGGACGCTTCCCGGTCATGCGCGACGCGACGAGCGACTTCCGCTACGTGCGCCTCCACGGCGAGACCGAGCTGTACTCGGGCGGCTACTCCGACGCCTCGCTCGACCGGTGGGCGCGGCAGTGCCGTGCGTGGGCCGACGAGGGCCTCGACGTGTACGTCTACTTCGACAACGACGCGCAGGGTCGCGCGCCCTACGACGCCGTCGCCCTGCTCGAGCGCCTCGACGCCGCGCCGACGCAGCCGGCCCCCGACGCGTGACCACCCTGCCCGCCGGCGCACCGACGACCGCCAGGTTCGGAGCGTGATCGACCCGGGGGCTCTGGGATCGGGTCTGCCTGGGCTCAGCCTTGCTCGCGCTCGAGGTACTCGCGCAGCGACACGGGGCGACGGCCGGTGAGCCGCTCCACGTCGCCGGTGACACCGTCGAGCTCGCCGGCACGGATCGCCGTGTACGTCGACACCCACGCGTCGACCTGCCACGGCGGCGCGCCGTACACCTCCCGAGAGGCGTAGGCCTCCTCGACCGTCTCGTCGTGGAAGGTCACCTGACGCCCGGTGACCTCGCTGAAGATGCGTGCAGCCTCCGTCAGGGTCAGGGCCTCGGGGCCGGTGAGGTTGTACGTGGCGCCCGCGTGCACGGCGGGGTCGAGCAGCACGGCGACCGCCGTCCGGGCGACGTCCTCGTGCGCCACGACGGCGGCGCGACCGTCTCCGGCGGGCCCCCGGATGACGCCGTCCTCCCCGGCCATGTGCGGCACGAACTCGAGGTAGAGGTTGTCGCGCAGGGAGGTCCACGCCAGGCCCGACGCGCGCAGGTGCTCCTCTGTGGCCCAGTGGTCGCGGGCCAGCGTGAAGGTCGCGTCGGGCGCGGCCCCGAAGAAGGAGATGTAGACGACGTGGCCGACTCCAGCCGCAGCCGCCGCGTCGATGAAGGCGCGGTGCTCGGTGAGCCGGTCGGCGTTCTCCGCGGCCGACACCATGAAGAGCGTGTCGACGCCCTCGAGGGCGGCGCGGGCGGAGTCGGCGTCGGCGTACGTGCACTCCCGCACGACGGCACCGGGCAGGTCAGGGGCCCGCGACGCGTCGCGGACGAGGAGACGCTGGGCGACGCCCTTGCCGGCGAGGTCGCGGGCGACGAGCCCGCCGAGCCACCCGGTCGAACCGGTCACGGCGAGCGTCGGCAGGTCGGTGGGCGCGGCGTCGGTCATCCTCCGAGCCTATTCCGAGCCGCACGGCCCGGGCCGGGTCATCCAGCGCAAGCGTGGCGCGGCAGCATACGGTGTGCTCGTGACCGAGAACGTGCGCACCGACGCCTCCCCCACCGCCGTGCCTGCCGGCGTCAAGGCCGCCAGCGAGTGGTCGTGGCGGCTGCTGCTCATCGGCGCTGCCCTGTACGCCCTCGCGATGGTGCTGCGTGGCGTGTCCGAGGTGGTCGTCCCCGTCGCCATCGCGGTGCTGCTCACGGCTCTGCTCCACCCGCTGACGTCCCGACTCCACCGGCGGCTGCCCACCGGCGCGTCGGCCGGTCTCACCGTCTTCGGCACGATCGTCGTCATCGGCGGGCTGTTCACGCTCGTCGGCACGCAGTTCTCGGCCGGGCTCTCCGACCTGACCAAGCAGGTGGCCACGGGCATGGGCCAGATCCGCGACTGGGTGCGCACGACGTTCCACATCACCGACGCCCAGTTCGACCAGTACTTCGACACCGTCCGCGAGAAGGTCAGCCAGTCGGGCAACCTCGGCGACACCGCCGCCGCGGTCGGGCTCACCGCGACACACTTCATCGCCGGGTTCTTCATCGCGTTCTTCTCGCTGTTCTTCTTCCTCTACGAGGGGCCGCGCATCTGGGCCTGGATCGTGCGGCTGTTCCCGCATGCAGCCCGGGACCGCGTCGACTCCTCCGGCGTCGTCGCCTGGGGCCAGCTGTCGGCCTTCGTGCGCGCCACGATGATCGTCGCCCTCGTCGATGCCATCGGCATCTCGGTCGGCGCGGCGATCCTCAAGGTGCCGTTCGCCTTCGCCATCGGCATCCTCGTGTTCCTGCTCGCCTTCATCCCCATCGTCGGCGCGCTGCTGTCGGGCGCGGTCGCCGTGCTGCTCGCCCTCGTGGCGCACGGCCCGGCGGTCGCGATCATCATGCTGGCCGTCGTCATCGGCGTGCAGCAGCTCGAGTCGCACGTGCTCCAGCCGTTCCTGCTCGGCAAGGCCGTCAGCGTCCACCCGCTCGCCGTCATCCTCGCCATCGCGTGCGGGTCGATCATCGCCGGCATCGTCGGGGCGCTCGTGGCCGTGCCGTTCGCGGCGGTCTCGAACGCGGTCGGCAAGCACCTGCTCTCCGATGAGTCGAGGGACGAGCTCGACGGGGAGCTCGAGCACGCCGCCGACGAGGGCAGCGCACCAGCCCAAGCCTGACCGCCTGACCGCTTCAGCCTGACCCCGCTGTTCGCGTCGCACCACTCCTGCGCAGCTCCCCACCCCCCAGCACCGAGTGAGCACGAAACCTCACGCGTCCCGAGGCGCGTGAGGCGGGTGCGACGGAGCGCTCACTCGACGGAGGCGACGAGACCGCAGGGTGTGCGGCGGGGCCGGACCGTGCTCCGGAGGTCGGCTACTGCGAGGCGGCGCGACGGGCGAAGAGGGCCCGGTCGTCGAGCTCCTCGGCCTCGTCGGCGAACTCCGGCGTGTCGAACACGTCGGCGGGGATGCCGCCCTCGGTGTAGCGCGGCTCGGCCTTGGCCTTGAGCGCGTACGTCGGCTTCGGCACGGGGACCGGGCTCCAGCTGCCGGGCGGCAGCTCCTGCGCGGCGCCGGTCGCCTCCGCAGCCCCGGCACCGGCGTCGTTGCTCGCCTCCACGCCGGCGGTCGTGTAGGCGGTGACGGTAGAGGACGTGACCGGCACGGCGCCGGTGGCGGCGGCCTGGACGTCGAAGACCCGGTTGTCGACCGGCGCCGCCTCGGAGGCGGCAGGCGCCGGGATGACGACGCGGTCGACGCCGAGCGGCGTGCGCGTGCCCCGGGCGGGCGCGGTGGCGGCGGACGCCGTGGCGCCCGCGGTCGAGTGGATGACCTGGGTGTCGTCGGCCGTCAGCACGGGCTCAGGGGCGACGCGTGAGCGCGAGCCCCGCACCCGGCGGAC
>JAEXXY010000104.1 GCA_023451855.1 Actinomycetes bacterium | reverse complement strand
GTGCCCACCGACGGTTCGCGGCTTCGGGCCGCCGACGTGGCCGACCACGTCGAGACGGCGTGGCGCCGGATCGGGCTGCCCGTCGCCGACCTCGCCGGCATCGTCGTCACCCCGGCCTGCGGCCTCGCCGCGGCCTCTCCGGACCTGGCCCGACGCATCCAGCGCACCGCCGTCGACGCCGCCCGCGAGCTCGCCGAGCGGGCCGAGGGCTGAGGCCCGTCGCATCAGGGAACGACGAAAGCGGATCGACGGAGGCCAGCCACCCCAGCGGGGTGACCGGCCTCGTGTCGCGCTCGGGTCAGCGGCGCCTCAGAGGGCCGAGCCCGCGAGCCACGTGCTCCAGCTGAGGTTCCAGTCGGCGTAGCCGTTGCCCATCGTCATGCCGCGGTTGGTGCCCGTGGTCTCGACGACGTCGCCGATGATCGTGTGGTCGTACATCCACTTGCCGTTGGCGTCGCTCATGCCGGTGCAGCCGTGGCTGACGTTGCGGTGGCCCTGGTCGGCGACCGACCACGGGGCGGAGTGGAGGAACTCGCCAGAGTTCGTCACCCGCATCGCGTACTTCACCGGCGTGTCGGCGTAGTAGTTGGGGTCGTCCTTCTTCAGGCCGATCGTCTCGGCCTTCATGGTGATGTTCGTCTGCTTGTCCATGATGACCTTGACGCCCGAGCGGGTCGTGAAGCCGGGGCGGCCACCGGTGATCGGGATCCGCTTGGCCCACGTGCCGTTGATGTAGACGTCCATCTGGTCGGTCTTGAGGTTGACCTTGGCCACGAGGGCGCGACCGATGGTGAAGTCGGACGTGCGCGACATCTGGCCGAATCGGCCGTTGCCCGCCGGGACGCCGTTGAGGTCGGCCTCGACGTGCACCTTGGTGCCCGCCTTCCAGTACGTCTTGGGGCGCCAGTGCGCCTCCGTCGAGCTGAGCCAGTACCAGGCGCCGGACTGTGCCGGCTGGGTGGTGACCTTCATGTGCTTCTCGAACTCGGCCTTGTCCTTGACCGGCAGGTCGAAGCGGACGACGACGGGCATGCCGATGCCGACCGTGCCGCCGTCGCGGGGGGAGACCGCGACGTAGATCTGGTCGTCGAGCGTCAGGTTGGCCGTGCGGAAGGTGCGCGTCGCCTCCGACGTCTTGCCGTCGGCGTCCTTGCCCTCGAGGGTGAGGGTGTACTTGACGCCGGGCTCGAGCAGGTCACCGGCGGTCCACGTGCCACCCTCGAGGGTGCCGTCGACGGCGATCCGGTTGCCCTTCTTGCTCGTGTACGACAGCGACGCCCTGGTCAGCGTGCCCTTCTGGGCCGAGGCCTTGACGCGGGTGTCGACGGCCACGTCGGTGGCCTCGTCGTCGGGCGTCGTCGTGAACGCGACCGGCTCGGTCGTCGGGCTGGGGGCGTCGCTGCTCGTCTGCCCCGGGGCCGAGGTGCCGGACGCTCCCTGGTGCGTGGGGTCCGCGGTGCCGGCCGAGCTGCAGGCGGTCACGCCGAGCATGGCGAGGGCAGCCAGGCCCGAGACGACGACGGAACGGATGTTCGACTTCACGCGTGCTGTACCCCTCGAGACGGTGCCGGAGTCCCCGGGGCGGAACGGGGACGGCACGTCGGTAGTGACCCGCCATCAGTGTCGCCGAAACCGGGCAATACTCCAAAACGTACGGCGAGTCCAGCCGCCCCGCGTGTCGCGATGGCGCGACGCCCAGGTGCAGTACCCGCAGGCGGCCCTCAGCCGGCCCCTGCGAGACCGCCCGGACACGGTAGCGGAGCGCGCCGACAGACGCCTGCGGAGACGACTCGGGACCCTTCGAATTGCCTGCGACCGTGGTCAGGCGTCGGTCCGGGGCCGCACCTCGCGCCGCAGGATCTTGCCGGTGGGACCCTTGGGCAGCTCGGGCAGCAGCCAGAGCCGACGCGGGTACTTGTAGGCCGCGAGGCGCTCCTTGACGTAGCCCTGGACGTCCTCGAGCGTCGCCGTCGCGCCCGGCCGGAGCACGACGGCCGCGCCGACCTCCTCGCCCATGAGGTCGTCGGGCACACCGACGACCGCCGCCTCGAGGACGTCCGGGTGCGTGTAGAGCACCTCCTCGACCTCACGCGGGTACACGTTGAGGCCGCCGCGGATGATCATGTCCTTCTTGCGGTCGACGATGGTGAAGTAGCCCTCGTCGTCGACGGTGGCGAGGTCGCCTGATCGGAACCAGCCGTCCGGGATGGCCTCGTTCGTGGCCTCGGGGCGGTTCCAGTAGCCCTTCATGATGTTCTCGCCGCGGATCGCGATCTCGCCGATCTCGCCGGCCGGGGTGTCGTTGCCCTCGATGTCGACGAGCTTCATCTCGCAGCCGGGGATCGCGCGGCCGATGGTGCCGGGCTTCGTCGGCTTGTCGGGCATGTTGAAGGAGGCCACCGGTGAGGTCTCGGACAGGCCGTAGCCCTCGAGGATCTGGCAGTGGAACTTCTCCTCGAAGGCCTTCATGACGGCCTCGGGCATGGCGGAGCCGCCGGAGGCGCACGTGCGCAGGCTGCTCGTGTCGGCGTGGTCGGCCTCGGGGTGGTTGAGGATCGCGGCGTACATGGTGGGGACGCCCTGGAAGATCGTCACGTGGTCGCGGCCGAGCACCTCGATGGCCTTGGCCGGGTCGAAGCGGGGGATGAGGGTGAGCGTGCAGCCCTGCTGGACCGAGGTGTTGAGCCCGCAGGTGAGGCCGAAGACGTGGAAGAGGGGCAGGCAGCCCATGATGACGTCGTCCTCGGTGATCTGCATGATGTCGGCAGCCGATCGCTCTGCGTTGCGGTGCAGGTTGAAGTGGGTGAGCTCGGCGCCCTTCGGCTTGCCGGTGGTGCCGCTCGTGTAGAGGATGACCGCGGTGTCGTCGTCGGCGCGCTCCACGGCCTCGAGCACGGGCTCGCCGGCCGACTCCGACGCGTCGAACTGGCCGTCGGCCGGGCCCATCGGGCCGCAGACCACGAGGCGGGTGCCGGTCTCGGCGGCGGCCTTGCCGGCCTCGTCGGCGAAGTCGGGCCAGACGAAGCTGAACCGGGCGCCGCTGTCCTCGTAGAAGTACTGGATCTCGCCCGACTTGAGCAGCGGGTTCATCGGCACGACGATGCCGCCGGCGAGGAGCGTGCCGTAGAAGACGACGGGGTAGGCCGGCACGTTGGGCAGGATGAGCGACACGCGGTCGCCGGGCTCGAGGCCCGCCGCGCGCAGCTGCCCGGCGACGGTCGCAGCGGCGCGGTGCAGGGCGCCCCACGTCACCTCGAGCTGGTCGAGCTTGATCCCGACCTTGTCGGGGACCCGCCCGGCGGTCGCGACGAGGTTGGCGGCGAGGTTGGTCATCGGTGCTCCTTTGCAGCGCTGGCGTGCGGCCATTGTTACCCGTCGGTCCGTTCGTGAACAGGGGTTCGCGGTCGGCTGTGGGCCGTCTCTCGCGCCCGTCCACCGGACGCGCTCCGGTGGCGGCGCGCAGTGGGCGGTCCGCGGCGTGCCGTGGTCGCTGCGGTGTCCGACCCTGCTGGCAGGATGGGCGGGTGAGCGAGACCACCGGAAAGGCCGCCGGCGCGACGCCGGTCACCGACGACGTCCCCACCGCGGTCCACCAGGAGTGGGCCGAGCTCGCCGAGCAGGCCTCCGCGGCCCAGTTCGCCTACCACGTCAAGGACGCGCCGACGATCAGCGACGGCGAGTACGACGCGATCATCCGGCGGCTCAACGCGATGGAGGAGGAGCACCCCTCGCTGCGCACGCCCGAGAGCCCGACGCAGAACGTCGGCGGCGCGTCCTTCGCGACCGGCTTCGAGACCGTCGACCACGTCGAGCGGATGCTCAGCCTCGACAACGCGTTCTCGTTCGAGGAGCTGCAGACGTGGGCCGAGCGCGTCGAGCGCGAGGTCGGCAGCGGTGCCCACTACCTGACCGAGCTGAAGATCGACGGCCTCGCGATCAACCTGCTCTACGAGAAGGGGCGCCTGGTCCGGGCCCTGACCCGCGGCGACGGCCGCACCGGCGAGGACGTCACCAACAACGTGCGCACCATTGCGGGCATCCCCGAGCGCCTCGCGGGCGACGACGTGCCCGCGCTCGTCGAGATCCGCGGCGAGGTCTTCTTCCCGACGGCGGCGTTCGCCGACCTCAACGCGGGCCTCGTCGAGGCG
>JAEXXY010000064.1 GCA_023451855.1 Actinomycetes bacterium | reverse complement strand
GCCGTGGCCCGCGCCACGCGCGTCGCCCGTCAGCTGCGCCACGAGGGCGTCGACGCCGTCGTCGTCGACTGCGAGTCGGGCCGGATGCGCCTCGGCCTCGCCGCGCGCCTCGCCACCGACCTCGGGGCGAAGCACCTGCCCGTGGGCGAGGTCGCCACCCAGACGATCCTCGACGCGGCCCGCGCGGCCACGAGCCCGACCACCACCCGACCGAGGAGGGCCGCCTGATGCGCGGACAGCCGACGACCGTCCCCGACGACGGCCTGACCACCCGCCAGCGCCGCAACCGCCCGCTCGTCGTCGTGCACACCGGCGACGGCAAGGGCAAGTCGACGGCCGCGTTCGGTCTCGCGCTGCGGGGCTGGAACCAGGGCTGGTCGATCGGGGTGTTCCAGTTCGTCAAGAGCGCCAAGTGGCGCATCGGCGAGCAGACCGCCGTCGAGACGCTCGGCGAGCTGCACCGCGAGACGGGCAAGGGCGGCCCGATGGAGTGGCACAAGATGGGCAGCGGCTGGTCGTGGACCCGCAAGGACGGCACGGACGAGGACCACGCCGCCGCGGCCCGCGAAGGCTGGGAGGAGATCAAGCGCCGGCTCTCAGCCGAGACCCACGGGCTCTACGTGCTCGACGAGTTCACCTACCCGATGGCGTGGGGCTGGGTCGACGTCGACGACGTCGTCACGACCCTGCGGGACCGACCGGGTCACCAGCACGTCGTCATCACCGGCCGGCGCTGCCCGGAGGCCCTCGTCGACCTCGCCGACCTCGTCACCGAGATGACGAAGGTCAAGCACCCGTTCGACGACGGCCAGAAGGGCCAGCGGGGGATCGAGTGGTGAGCGCGCTCGACGCCGCGCTCGGCCGGCTCCCCTCCCCCGACCCGGACGCGGCACCGCCGACGACGCGGCTGCCGCGGCTCGTCGTCGCCGCCCCGGGTTCGGGACACGGCAAGACCACCGTCGCGACCGGCCTCATGGCCGCGCTGCGCGGTCGAGGCCTCGACGTCGCCGCCCTCAAGGTCGGGCCCGACTACATCGACCCCGGATACCACGCGGTCGCCACGGGTCGCCCGGGCCGCAACCTCGACCCGTTCCTCTGCGGCGAGCACCGCATCGAGCCGCTGCTGCTCCACGCCGGCCGCGGCGCCGACGTCGCCGTCGTCGAGGGGGTCATGGGCCTGTTCGACGGCCGGCTCGGCACCGACGGGTTCGCCTCCACGGCGCACGTCGCGGCCCTGACCTCCTCCCCCGTCGTGCTCACCGTCGACGTGTCGAACACGACGCGCACGGCCGCCGCGATCGTCCAGGGGCTCGCGACCTTCGACCCGCGCATCCGCGTGGCCGGCGTCGTCCTCAACAAGGCGGCCTCGGGCCGGCACCTGCGCGAGGTGTGGTCGGCTGTCGAGACCTCGGGCGTCCCGGTGCTCGGCGTGCTGCCACGCGACGTCGGCATCGAGGCGCCGTCGCGCCACCTCGGGCTCGTGCCCGCCGCCGAGCGCGACGAGGCGGCAGCCGCCGTGAAGCGTCTCGGCGAGCGCGTCGCCTCGCACGTCGACCTCGACGCGGTCCTGTCGATCGCCCGGTCCGCCCCGGACCTCACCGGGACGCCGTGGGACGCCGCGGCCGAGCTCGGGCACCCGGCTCCCGACGACCGGCGCCCCGTCGTCGCCGTGGCGGGCGGCCGGGCCTTCACCTTCCGCTACGCCGAGACCGAGGAGCTGCTGCGCGCGGCGGGGCTCGAGCCGGTCGTCGTCGACCCGACGCGCGACGCGTCGCTCCCTCCGGGCACGGCCGGGCTCTACCTCGGCGGCGGCTTCCCCGAGGTGCACGCCGAGGCCCTCGCCGCGAACACCTCGCTGCTCACCGAGGTCCACGACGCCGTGCTCGGCGGGCTGCCGACCGTGGCCGAGTGCGCCGGCCTGCTCTACCTGTGCGAGAGCCTCGACGGCGACCGGATGACGGGGGTGCTGCCTGCCGTCGCCTCGATGGGACCGCGCCTGACGATGGGCTACCGGTCGGCCATGGCACCGGCGGCGTCGGTCGTCGCGGAGCCGGGCCGACGCGTCACGGGCCACGAGTTCCACCGCACGGTGGTGACGGCCGACGCACGCGACGTGGTCACCGGGGAGGCGGCCTGGCTCCTCGACGGGCAGCCCGAGGGGTTCGCCCTCGACCCCGCCGGCACCGGACGGGCGACGCTGCACGCCTCGTACCTGCACACGCACTGGGCCGGGCACCCGGGTCTCGCAGTGAGGTTCGCCGAGTCGGTGCAGGAGTACGCCGCCCGCCACTCGCCTGCTGTTGCAGGGAGCCGACGGTGAGCGTCGACCTGCACCACCACGGCGACCGCGACGTCTCCCCGGGCCTCGTCGACCTCGCCGTCAACGTGCGGCTCCCCTCGCCGCCGCCGTGGCTCGCCGACGTCGTGGCGCGCTCGCTGGCCGACCTCGGCCGCTACCCCGACGCGACGGCGGCCACCGAGGCGGTCGCCGCCCGGCACGGAGTGCCCGTCG
>JAEXXY010000020.1 GCA_023451855.1 Actinomycetes bacterium | reverse complement strand
GCTCCCAGCTGCGCAACCGGGCGGCCGCGCGCGAGCGCCTCGAGGCGCTGCTCCGCGAAGCCCTCGCTCCCCCGCCGCCGTCGCGGCGTGCGACGAAGCCGACCCGCGGCTCCCAGCAGCGTCGCCTCGCCGGCAAGAAGCGCCGCGGCGAGGTCAAGTCGGGCCGTGGCCGCATCCGCCCCGACTGACCTCGCCTAAACGTGGCCTCTCGACGGTGTGGAGGCGACCGAACGTGGCCTCTCGACGGTGTGGGGTTCAGGCGTGCGGTGGCGGCAGCACCGTGGTGGCGACGACGGCGTCGACCTCGACCGGGCCGTACACGTGCGGGAACTCCTCACCGGTCTCCGGATCACCGACCTCGTAGACGACCCGCGACCTCAGCCGCGACTCGTCGATCTCGAGCAGGACGAGCGGCTCGGTGACCTCGCCGTAGAAACGTCGCCGCACGACCGGCCACTGCTGCGCCGTCGACGCGTGGATGAACCCCTCCTGCTCCAGGGACAGCTGCCGCGTCGACCGGGTGTAGGCGCCGTCACGCAGGGCCTGCTCCCAGTGGGACTGCTCGGCCAGGTGGTAGATCGTCACCGGCCCATCATGGCGCGCCGGGCCAGGGCCTCACCGGTTAGCCGCTTGTTAGCCCGGGCGGGTTCAGTGCGCAGGGTCCACAGCTCCACTGCTTCTGCTCGGGAAAGGCACTCCCATGCTCAGGAAGTTCGGTACGGCCGTCGTCGCCATGGTGGCGCTGGCCGCCGCCCTCGTCGCCGGCGCCCCGTCGGCCAGCGCCACCGCCCGCAACGGCGTCTGCGAGGACGGCGAGTTCTGTCTCTACTACAACAGCGACCACGCCGGGTCGCGCGTCGACCTCGTCAACTCCCAGCGTGACTACGGCACCGGCTCGGGCTGCATCGAGTTCGTCAGCAGCGGCGCCGGCCAGGGCCAGTGCGTCAAGAACAACACGGCGTCGGTGTGGAACCGCACCGGCAAGCCGGTGTACGTCTTCTACAACAGCGACTTCGGCGGCACGTACGACCAGATCCCCGACGGCGCCAAGGTCAACCTCAACAGCAACGTCTACAACAACAACGCCTCCCAGATCATCGGCGACGCGTCGCTGCGCTTCCCCCTCGCGGTCAACCAGGCCGACATCAAGAACCGCACGCCGCACTGGTGCTGGGACAGCAAGGTCAACTGCCACCACGACTACAACGCGGCCGACATCTTCGCCGCCACCGGCACCTCGGTGCTCTCCCCCGTCAACGGCACCGTCATGACGAGGAACGTCCGCGCCGGCAGCACCGCCTGCGACAGCGTCGGCAGCACCGTCACCGTCAAGGACAGCTTCGGCCGGCTCTGGTACTTCGCGCACATGGACGACAGCCCGGCGCCCGTCGTGTCGGTCGGCCAGTCCGTGAGCAAGGGCCAGCGCATCGGCTACGTCGGCACGAAGTACCACGCCCTGTGCACCGACTCGCACCTGCACATCGACATGCGCGTCGGCGTCGACTCGCGCGTCTCGTGCAGCGCATCCGCCTGCGCCGGCTACGGGTTCGTCAACAACCAGCCCCTCCTGCGCAACGCCTTCCTCGAGCTCCCGTGAGCTGAGGACGCACCCCGCACCACCCGGACGGCAGGTCCCGGCGCCACGCGCGCCGCGGGCCTGCCGTTCGTCGTGTCCGTGCGTCGGCCGGTCACGATGGGGTCACGGTCCGGAGGAGGGCCCGTGAGGTGCAACCATTTCGCCCACTGGCCGCGTCCTGCGGTCGACGGTTCCACAGGGGGAGCCGTCAGAGAGGCACTCACGATGCAGACCCCCGAGGCCGAGGACGACTTCGCCGCGTTCGTCCGGGCCCGCCAGCACGCCCTCGTGCGTTTCGGCTACCTCCTCACCGGTGACCGGATGAGCGGCGAGGACCTGACCCAGACCGCGCTCGCTCGGCTGTACCTCAAGTGGGACACGATCCGCTCGACCGAGGCCGTCGAGGCGTGGGTGCGCAGGGTCATGGTCAACGAGCACACGAGCTGGTGGCGCCGGGCCTGGCGCCACCGTGAACGGCTCGACTTCGACGCCGCGCACTCCGACTCCCGCCCCGCGCCCGGCGGGCCCACCGACGTCCGGGTCAACGACGACCTGTGGCGTCAGGTGCTCGCACTCCCGCCACGTCAGCGCGCCGCCGTGGCCCTGCGCTACTACGAGGACCTCTCCGAGGCCCAGACGGCCGAGATCCTCGGCTGCTCCATCGGCACGGTGAAGAGCCAGACCCACCGCGCCCTCGCATCCCTGCGAACCAAGCTCGAGGAGGTCCCCGCATGACCACCGACCCCATGACCCCCGACGACGACCTGCA
Source organism: Actinomycetes bacterium (assembly GCA_023451855.1). Lineage (GTDB taxonomy): Bacteria > Actinomycetota > Actinomycetes > Actinomycetales > Dermatophilaceae > Monashia. Next base: position 9,556 of record JAEXXY010000020.1, on the reverse strand, counting down.
GCGCCGCCTCGGCGCGACCCTGCACGGTCGGCTCGACACCGTTGCCGCGTCGACCGACCTCACGGGCGGCGCCGTGCGACGCTCGCGCCGCATCCGACGCAACCGCACCATCGGCACGAGCGCGGTCGCCGCGGTCGCGGTGCTCGCGGTGGCGACGCCCATCGCGTGGAGCAGCCTGCGGGCGAACCGCGCGCCGGTGGTCCCGGCCTCGACGAGCAACCTCACCTCGACGGCGTCGACGACGAGCACGAGTGTCCCCACGTCCACCGCGGCGTCCGCCACCACGGCACCCAGGACGCCGACCACGCGACCGGCGACGAGCACCACCTCGGCCGGCTCGGACGTCGTCACCCGCGACAACACCCGCACACCTCGACGCACCGTGACCCTGGGCTCGACGCTCACCGCCGGTGCCGCTCCCGACGTCGCCTGGCGGCTCGACGACACCATCCACGTCGGAGGCTCCTCAGCCCCCCTCGACGTGCCAGAGCGCTGGACCTGGACCTCCCTCGCCGGGGGCACCGGCGTCGTGCTTCCCGACGCCTGGGACACCGGTGGACCGGTGCGGATCGTGCGCGCCGACGGCACCACAGTGACCACCGCGCTCACCGTCCCGGCGCGTCACACCGCCCAGGTGGTGGCCGATGCCGAAGGCACCCGCTTCGCCGTCCTGGTCCGTGTGCCCGGGGCGTCGGGCTCCGACGCGTCCGCTACCGTCTTCGACGCCCGGGGGCGTGAGGTCGCGACCAAGACGAACCTTCTCCACGACGTCGAGCTCGCAGGCTTCGTCGGCCAGCGCGTGCTGCTCGGCAACCGCGAGGCCGGCCGTAGCTCCGTGTGGGACCTGTCGAGCAACGTCATCGACCGCTACACCGACGCCGGCGTGGTGCGCGCCGTCGACGGCAGGCGCGGACTGGCCGCCCTCTGGACGCCCAACGCGGACGTCACGTCCGGGTGCACCGAGGTCGTGGACGTCCGCGGCGCCGACCCGGTGCTCACGGCGCGGTCCTGCGGTGAGTTCGTGCCGACCGGCTTCTCCCCCGACGGCACGAGCCTCGTCGGCTACCCGATCACGACCGACGGTGCCGGAGCCGCGGTCATCGAGGTCCTCGACATCGCTTCGGGTCGGATCAGTCTGCGGCTCAAGGGCGCCGGGTTCCCTGAGGCGCGCTTCCTCTCGGACGGAACTCTGGCACTCGAGGTGCTTCTCGACCCCGGACGAGCCGGGGCGACGAACACTCTCGCGACCTGCTCGGTCGACGGCCGGTGCACGCGGTTCACCGAGGCGGTGCCGATGACCTCGGACTCGGCTCGGTACGGCCTGGCCCGCTGACGGGGCCGACCGGAGTCCGGCTCGGGACGGAGGCCGGTCAGCCGTGACGGGACCGGTGCCCGGTGCCGACAAGGTGCCGGAGCGCGTCGGGGTCCCGCACGGCGACCCGCCCCCGGAGCAGCTCGACGACGCCCTCGGCCTCGAGACGCCGCAGCACCCGGTTGGCCGTCGGGCGGGTGACCCCGGCCAGCTCGGCCAGGTCGGTCTGGTTCAGCGGGACCATGACCGGCGCGGCGTCGTGCGGCGCGGACGACGCGTAGACGTCGCAGAGGCCGGCCAGGCGTCGCACCACCCGCTGCTCCGCCGGCTGGTGCAGAGCCTCCATGAGGGCGTCGGTGAGCCGCGTGACCCGAGCCGCGAGCAGCCGCAGGAGCAGCCGGTTGACCTCCGGGTGCACGGCACACAGCCGCTCGAACTCGACGAAGGAGAGCGTCATCGTCACCGTGGGCTCGATGGCCTCGACGGTCGCCGTGCGCCGGCCATCGCGCCGGATCATCGCGAGCTCGCCGAACGTCTGCCCCGGGCCCATGAGGGCGTAGGCGTGCACGTCGCCCGAGTCCGACGCGCGCCAGGCGACGACCCGACCCTCGATGACGAAGTGCACTGTGTCTGCCAGATCGCCCTCATGGCAGACGATCTCACCCGCGGCGAACGTCCGCCGATGCATGCGGGCCAGCACCGCGCGGCGCTCGTCGGGTCCGAGGTCGGCGAGCAGGCCGGGAGCCGCGGTCATGTCCGTGGAACCGAGGCCGCGTGCCGCCCGGCACACGCGTCGTGTCGCCGCGGGCACAGACCGACGGCCACCGGAACGGGATCGTCGTTTCCGAGCACATCCGAAGGTCGAGGGGTCGCGAACCCCTCGAGGAGGTAGGAGGGCGACATGACGACCACGACCGCACGGCAAGGGCACCCGGACCTGGCCCACCACCACCCGCGGGTCAGCCGGACGCGACGCGGCGAGTGGACCTGGCGGTGCGAGTGCGGAGGAGCCTCAGCACGGGCCGCCGTGACGCGCCTCAGCTGGCGGCAGGCCTTCATCGGCGCGCTCATCCACTCGGCGTCGATCGCCCCCTGACCCCTCACCGCAGACCCTCGCCATGGCGCACGGAAGCCGGTACCGGACGCGGTAGCGGTAGCGGCCGCAGGGAGGCGCGCGCCTCGGTGAGCAACGCCGACTCCGCCCGGTCGAACACCTCCTGGGCGGAGTCTGGCGTGTCCCCGATCGCCGTCATCCCGACCCTGCCGCACTCGGTGATCGAGCTGATCATGTGGAAGACGACCCCGGTCTGTCGCGACTGGTCGAAGTGCAGGCCCGACCGCGCGACGAGGTCGAAGAGGTCGCCGACCCGCAGACCCTTGAGTGCCGGGTCCTCGAGGTGGTCGGTGGCCACGAGGTGGCGTTCCTGCCCCGACGGCGTGAGGAACCGGGCCGCCTCGTGCACGTACTCCCCGTCGGTGAGGAACTGGAGCGTGAGGAACGGGTGCGTGGTGCCGCCCTTGCGCAGGTTGATCTCGATCGCGTGGGCCGTCCACGCGTCGCCGTGCCGCACGACGACGAAGTCGAGGGCGAACCGCCCGAGCACGCCCTTGGCGGCCAGCACGCGGCCCACCCGCTCGGCGTCCCGGGTGATCGTCGTGGCATAGGCGGGGTCGGCCGGGAAACGCGCCCCGAGGTAGAGCTGGCCCGTGGGCCCACCGAGGATCTGGTCGTGGGTCGAGAGGATCTCGAGCTCGCCGAGCGGGGTGACCCGAAGCTGGACGCTCGGGCTGCGCACCTCGTCACCGACGACGCGTTCCTCGACGATCCCGCCGTTCTCCTCGAGGCGACGCAGGTAGGCATCGACCGGGACGGTCGCGTCCTCGAGCTGCATCGCTCCCAGGCGGTCCTGCATCGCCTCCCTGAGGCGGGGGTCGTGCGGCGTGCCGCCCCCGGCTGCGGGTACCGTCGGCAGGTCACGAAGGTCGACGAGGGCGTTGCCCGAGCCCGACACCCCCTCGTTGAGCTTGACCATGGCCCACTGGGCCGAGGGCCGTGCGGCGTGCAGGTCGAGGAGCGCGTCGACGACGTCGTCGGTCGAGTGCAGGTCCTCGGCGCCGTAGGGGTGCTCGACACCCGCCTCGGCGAACACCCGTCGGCACCCGGTCTTCGTGCCCAGCGGGTAGAGGCGCGGGTCGGCGGCGTACATCGGGATGCCGAGCAGCACCGACAGGTCGCGCTCGCGCGTCGTCGTCGTGTACGGGATGAGGTGCGAGCGTGCAGGGTCGGGCACGAGGGAGGCGATGTGGGCGAGCAGCCGGGGGCGTCGGAGCAGCTTGTCGGTGAGGGGGGTCGCGGACGAGTCGCCGACGGAGACCAGGTCGAGGCGGGAGCGGGCATGGCTCGGGATGACGCCGGGGAGCAGCGAGAGGTAGTACTCGATGATCGCCTCGCTGACCGGCATCGAGGTCACGAAGACCATCCGGAGCCGGGGCTGGCGCAGCAGCAGCAGGAGGAAGAGGAGCCGCTCCTCCAGAGCCTGGTTCATCGCACCGGCCGAGGGACCGATGCGGTCGATGCTCATCGACGGGACGACGACGACCGACTCGCGCGGGTCGTTCTGACCTATGAGCCGCCAGACGTCGGGCAGCCGGGCCTGGAGGGCGTCGAAGAGGCCGTCGACCTCGCTCTCGTCCAGGTCGGCGAGGCCGCCGGCGGCTGCGTCGGTCGTCGTCGGTTCGTTCATGGCATGACCTCCTGCTCGGCGGTGCCGATTCCCCTGGCTCGCTCCCTCCCCCGCTCTGGGGAGGTGGTGCGGTCCGTGCGTCCACCGGCGAATCCGTCGACATCGTCCACACCCGAGACACCGACGACCTCGTGGACCTCGAGGGGGCGCGCGATGCCGCGCAGCTCGCGCGGACCGAGGGACCGGGTCTCGAAGCGGTCGTCGAGGCCGGCGAGGACGCGCGGGCTGACGAGGACCTGTCGCGCGGCCGCGGACGCGCAGAGGCGGGCGGCCACGTTCGTCACCGTGCCGATCGCGGCGTAGTCCCAGCGTCCCTCGAAGCCGACGCGCCCGAGCGTCGCGTAGCCCTGGGCGATGCCGACGCCGAAGCCGAGGTCGTAGCCGCGCCGACGCCACGCGTCGGTGAGCACGTCGACGCGGTCGCGCATCTCCAGGGCCATCAGCACCGCTCGCCGGGGCGCGTCGGGGCACGGCGGCGGGTCGTTGAAGAACACCATGAGGCCGTCGCCGGCGAAGTGCTCGAGCGTCCCCTCGTAGGCGAAGACGAGCTCGCCGAGGGTGGCGTGGTACTCGCGCAGGACCGACATCGTCTCCTCGGGCTCGGCCGTCTCGGCGAAGGCCGTGAAGCCGCGCAGGTCGGTGAAGACGGTCGTGATGTCGCGCCGGTGGCTCTCGAGGAACGACTCGTCGCCCGACTCGACGATGAGCCCGGCGATCTGCGGGGAGAGGAAGCGGCGCAGACGCCCGAGCCGCTGGAGGTCCTCCACCTGTGCGGCCACACGCGACTCGAGCTCGGCGTTCCAGCGCTCGAGCGCCCGGGACTGCTCCAGGACGACGTCGTGCAGCCGTTTGACGCGGGCGAGGGACCGGACGCGGGCCAGCAGCTCGGCCGCGTCGAAGGGCTTGGTGATGAAGTCGTCGGCCCCCGCCTCCAGTGCCCGGACCCGCTGCTGCGCGCCGCTCGCGGTCACCATGACGACGGGTAGCAGGGCCGTGCGCGGGTCGGACTTGATGCGCGCGCACGTCTCGTAGCCGTCGAGGCCGGGCATGAGCACGTCGAGGAGCACGACGTCGACCTCGGTCTGCGCCAGGGCCGCGAGCGCCGCATCACCCGAGGACTCCGAACGGACCACGAAACCGCGCGGCTCGAGCACGGCGTGCATCAGCTTGCGGTTCTGCTCGAGGTCGTCGACGACGAGCACCCGCACCCCCGTCAGGGGCTGCGACACGGCGTCCGCGGTGATGCCCATCAGCGCTCCACCGCCCCGTCCCGACGCGGCAGGTGGCGTCGCACCTGCGCCGGGAACTCCCGCACGCTGATCGGCTTCTCCAGGTAGCCCGAGAAGCCCGAGTCGAGCACTCGCTCGCGGTCGCTGCGCATCGCGAAGGCGGTGAGCGCCACGACCGGGATGTGGGCGGTCGGCGGGTGGCCGCGCAGCTGCTCGAGGGCGGCGAACCCGTCGATGCCGGGCAGCTGGAGGTCCATGAGGATGACGTCGGGCAGCGACTCGCGCGCCTGCTGCACGCCCTCCTCCCCGGTGGTGGCCACGACGACCGTGAAGCCCGCGTACTCCAGCACGTCGCGGGCGAGCTTGAGGTTGCGCTCGTTGTCCTCGACGAGGAGCACGACCGGTTGGCGGGTCACGGCGACCCCTCGTCGTCGTGGGTGGAGGCGACGGCCGCCAACCGCCGGGCGAGCCCGGGCAGGTCGAGCCCGGCCTTCTGCGCCACGAACTCGATCCGCCCCTCCAGCCGCGAGCGGTCCTGCGGCGTCAGGGTCTTGGCTGTCAGCACGACGATCGGCGGGCCGTCCGAGTCGCGCTCGGGGCGCAGCTCGTCGATGACGGCGAACCCGTCGACCTGCGGCATGAGCAGGTCGATGACGACGACCGACGGGGCGACCTCTCGGACGACGTCGGCAGCCTCGCGGCCACCCGTACACGTGTGGACCTCCCACCCGAGTGGCTCCAGCGTGCTGCGCACCAGCTTGAGCGCGAGCGGGTCGTCGTCGACGACGACGACGCTGAGCCGCGGGCCGGGGGCACCGTCATCCTGCGACCGGTGCGGCAGGACGCGCGAGACGGCCGCCAGCAGGTGCTCGCCGCTCACCGGCTTCACGAGGTACTCGGTGGCTCCGAGGGCGAACCCGCGTCCGCGCTCGGGCTCGACGCTCACGATGACGACGGGGACCGAGGCCGTCGCCGGGTCCGACTTCAGCTCGGTGAGGACCTCCCACCCGTTCATCCCGGGCAGGTGGATGTCGAGGACGACGGCGACGGGCTGCTGGGACCGCACGAGCTCGAGGCCCTCCTCGCCCGTCGCGGCCCCGAGCGCGCGCAGGCCGGCGACGCGCAGGTGCAGCCCGACGAGCTCGGCCGACCGCGCGTCGTCCTCGATGACGACGACCAGGGGACCGTGCGCGGCGTCGTCCTCCTGGGCCCACCGGTCCCCCTCGAACGGCGCGGCAGGTGCCCGCTGCGGCACCGAGATTCCGAACGTGCTGCCCTCGCCGGGCGTACTCGAGAGCCACAGCCGCCCACCGTGCAGCTCGATGATCCGGCGGCTCAGCGTGAGCCCGAGACCCGTGCCCTCGCTCGTCGACGCCGACCGCTCGCCCTGCTGGAAGGAGTCGAAGATCCGCTCCTGGTCGGCGGGCTCGATCCCGATCCCGGTGTCGGTGACGGTCACACACACGTCGTCACCGTCCCGCCAGGAGCGCACCTCGACGCGTCCGCCGTCGGGCGTGAACTTCACTGCGTTGCTCAGCAGGTTGAGCAGCACCTGCTTGAGCCGCAGCTCGTCGGCCGTGACCGCGCCCAGCGCGTCCGCGCTCTCGAGGGTGAGGTCGATGCCATGCAGCGTCGCCCGCTCCCGCACGAGCGAGAGAGCCTGCGCGAGAATGTCTTCCATCCGGAACGTCGTGAGGTCCAGCTCCATCCGGCCGGCCTCGATCTTCGACAGGTCGAGGATGTCGCCGAGGAGGGCGAGCAGGTGGCGGCCGGCCGAGTGGATGTCCCGGAGGTAGTCCTCCTGGCGCTCGTTGAGGTCGCCGAACATACGCTCGAGCAGCACCTCGGAGAACCCGATGACGGCGTTGAGCGGGGTGCGCAGCTCGTGCGACATGCTCGCCAGGAACTCCGACTTGTGCCGGCTGGCCTCGGCCAGCTCGACGCTCTGCTGCTCGAGCTGTTGGTAGAGCCTCGCGTTGGTGAGCGCGACGGCCGACTGGTTGGCGAACGTGGCGAGCAGCTCGCACGTCTCGGCGCTGAAGCTGCCGGGCGACTTGCGCCGCACGACGAGCGCCCCGACCACCCGGTCCGCCCGCGACAGCGGGATGGCCACGAGCGAACGCCACCCCGAGCCGTGCAGCACCGCGAGGTGCTCGTCGAGGGGCAGTGGCTCCGCGTCCAGGTCGGGGATCTGGAGCACCTCGCGGGTCCGCGCTGACCGCCCGACCCAGGTGCGGTCGATGTGGATCTCGGCGGCACGCAGGGCGGCGATGACCTCCGGGCTCGTCCCCGACACGGTGCGGACGCCGAACAGGCCGGTCTGCTCGTCGAACTCCATGAGCGACCCGCCGTCGGTCCCCGACAGCTCGACGGCACGGGAGACGATGAGGGCGAGGATCTCGTCGGGCACGAGGGTCGAGCTGATCGCGGCGCCGACCTCCGCGAGCGCCTCGAGCTGGTCGACCTTGCGGGCCAGCTCGGCCGACCGGCTCTCGACGGCGGCGAAGAGCTCGACGTGGCGCAGCGCGAGGGCGGCCTGCTCGGCGAACGTGGTCAGCAGCTCCTCGGCCCGCTCGTCGAAGGGGTCGACCTCGGTGCGCCAGACGTTGAGAGCGCCGACCACCTCGTCGCCGACGACCATGGGCGCGCCCATCATGGTCCGGTAGCCGCCGAGCCGCTGGAAGTCGGTGCGCCCGTACCCGGGGTCGGCCAGGACGTCGTCGATGCGGTGGACGACCCGGTCCATCGCGACGCGCCCGACGAGGGTGGTCCGGTCACGTGTGATGGGGTGCTCGGCGACGAAGTCGACGAACTCCGGGGTGAGGCCGCTCGAGCGGGCCAGCTCGAACGAGTCACCGTCGACGAGGTAGATCTGCGCCACCTGCGCACCGAGCAGCCTCCGGGCGTTGTCCACGACCGCGTCGAAGACGCGGTCCCGGCCCGGCTGTCCGGTGTGGGTGGCACTCGTCAGCACCTTGAGGACGTCGCTCGTCGCGCGGAACTGCTGCTGAGCCTCCGCGAGACGCGCCTCGAGGTCGGCCCGGTGCCGGTCGATCGTGTCGTCGTTGCGTTGCTCGAGTTCGGCCATCGAGCCCCCAGTGAGCGCGTGCGGCGGCCGTCGTGGTGAGTGGCGACCTCCTTCGCAGTCTCCTCCTCCGGTGCGCACTGCGGTTGGGAACGGACGTCCCAGGTGGCTTTGTCGCGGTTCGTACGCCGATCCGGCGGCCCCCGGCGGTTGTGTTCCGGCGCGCAGCGTGCGAGGGTCGAGGACAGAGCGGTCCAGCCAACAGGCCGACTCGTGCCCACTGTGAACGGACGAGTCATGGCGCCTACCGCCGACCGGTCCACCCTTTCCCCGCCTCGTGGCACGCTCGTCGGCGTGCCGGGGCCCGACCGCACTTCCACCCGCACCCTCACCCGCACCCTCACCCGCACCTCCACCCACACCGACCGCGACGCGGTCACCGACGCGCTCTTCACCGAGCTGGCCGAGGCCACGACGCCGGCCGCGCACGACGCCGTCGTCGAACGCATCTGCGTCCTCTACCTCGACCTGTGCGCGACGCTCGCTGGCCGGTACGCCGGTCGCGGCGTCGAGCAGGACGACCTCGTGCAGGTCGCCCGGCTCGCGCTCGTCGGCGCGGTGGCGCGCTACCGCCCGGGCGGCGGTCCGTCGTTCGCGGCCTTCGCCGTGCCGACGATCACCGGCGAGCTGAAGCGGCACTTCCGCGACCGAGCCTGGCTCGTGCGTCCGCCGCGTCGGCTCCAGGAGCTGCGCGCCGACGTCTCGGTCGAGCGCGAACGGCTCGAGCAGGATCTCGGGCGTCCGGTGACGGACATCGAGCTGGCCCAGGCGCTGTCGAGTACGGCCACGGAGGTCCGCGAGGCCGTGGCCACGGGTCAGTACTTCCACGCCGACTCGCTCGAGCATCGCGTCCGTGACGACGACAACCGGCCCGTCGAGCGCGGAATCGCTTGTGACGACGTCGATCTCGAGGGTGCAGATGACCGCGTCATCATCGGCGACGCGGTGCGCCACCTGTCGAGCGCGGACCGGGAGCTGCTGCGCCGGCGGTTCGTCGACGACCTGAGCCAGCGCGAGATCGGCGAAGCCCTCGGGGTCAGCCAGATGCAGGTGTCACGCTCGCTGCGGCGCGTCCTGCAGGTGCTGCGCGAACGCATCGCCTGACGGGCTCGGCCGGGGGCGGGCGCCGGCGTCGTCGCCGTGCCATGGTGGCGACATGCAGCGGCGCGCCGACGACCCTCCGGGA
>JAEXXY010000498.1 GCA_023451855.1 Actinomycetes bacterium | reverse complement strand
GCCATCGTCACCGATGGGGCGGGCGGCCTCGAGCTCGTCGCCCCCGACGCGTCGCTGCACGCACACCCGCGAGATCCTTTGCGCGGCAACCCCACCGGAGCCGGCGACGCGATGACCGCAGCGCTCGCCGTCGACCTCCGCGACGTGTCGGGTCTGCCCGTCGGCGTCGACGCGTGGGCCGAGGTCCTGCGTCGGGCCGTCGCGTGGTCGGCCGCGGCCGTCCTGCAGCCCGTCGCCGGCGTGGTCGATCCCGACGACGCCGCGCGCCAGCTCCAGTCCGTCGAGATCGAGGAGAGCCGCGCATGAGCCGCAGCGACCTCGCGAGCGTCCTCGCGGGCGCCCGTGCCGAGGGTCGCGCCGTCGCGGCCTTCAACGTCATCCAGCTCGAGCACGCCGAGGCCTACGCCACCGCGGCCGAACGCGTCGGGCTGCCCGTCGTCATGCAGATCTCGGAGAACTGCGTGCGCTACCACGGCTCACTCGCCCCGCTCGCGCTGGCGACGCTGGCGATCGCCGACGCGTGCGCCCAGCCGGTCGTCGTGCACCTCGATCATGCCGAGGACACGACGCTCGTCGAGGAGGCCGTCCGTCTCGGGCTGACGTCCGTCATGTACGACGGCTCGAAGCTGCCCGACGAGGCCAACCGCGCCGAGACCGCCCGCGTCGTGGCGCTGTGCCATGCGGCCGGCATCGGGGTCGAGGCCGAGCTCGGCGAGGTCGGCGGCAAGGACGGCGTCCACGCCCCCGGCGTGCGCACCGACCCGAGCGACGCCGCCCGGTTCGTCGCCGACACCGGCGTCGACGCGCTCGCCGTCGCCGTCGGCAGCAGCCACGCGATGACCGACCGCACGGCTCAGCTCGACACGGATCTCATTGCGGCACTGCGCGACTCGGTCCCGGTGCCCCTCGTGCTGCACGGTTCGTCAGGCGTGCCCGACGACGGCCTCGTCGAAGCGGTGAAGGCCGGCATGACGAAGGTCAACGTGGCCACGCACCTCAACCAGGTGTTCACGCGCGCGATGACCGCGCGGCTCGACGCGTCCCCGACCGTCGACACGAGGAAGTACGTCGGTGCGGCCCGCGACGCCGTCGCCGACGAGGCCGCCCGCCTCATGCAGATCCTCGCCCTCCGCTGACCGCATCCCGCACCCCGCACCGCCTTTCGACGGTTGAGCGGGGTGGGGGAGAGCGGGTGCGTCAGGACAGGACGATGCTGCGGGTGAGGTTGCGGGGGGAGTCGGGGTCCAGGCCCGCGGCGTCGGCCTTGGCGAGGCAGAGGCGGTGCAGGCGGACGAGGTCGGCGAGGGCGTCGACGTCGCGGTGCTCGAAGTGGGCGCCGGTGCCGCGCACCTCGTCGGCCAGCCCGTCCGGCACCGAGCCGAACGCCCACACGGCGCGGCCGGGGGCGGCGATGCTGACCGGGCCGTGGCGGTACTCCATGGCCGGGTAGGACTCGGACCAGAACTGTGCCGACTCGCGCAGCTTGAGGGCGGCCTCGGCGGCGATGCCGTTGGTCCAGCCGCGGCCGAGGAAGGTGACCTGCTCGGCGAGGGCGAGGGGGCCCACGGCGTCTGACGCGTTCTCGGCGAGCACCGCTCGCGCCTGGGCGATGGCGTCGGTGAGGTCCTCGCCGAGCGACGCGCGCAGCAGGGCGAGCGTCGTGGTGGCGAAGCGGGTCTGCACGACCGACTGCTCGTCGACGTCGTCGAGCAGGATCGTCGCCGCGGACCGCTCGGCGACCGGCGTGCCTGCGGTGGCGACGATCGACACGTGCGGGGTGCCGGCAGCGCGCAGCCCCTCGACGACCTCGATGACCTCGGTCGTCGTGCCGGAGCGGCTGATGATGACGACGCGGTCGTAGCCGCGCGCCAGGTGGTGCTCCGACGCGGCGAACGCGTCGGTGATGCCCTGGCCGAGGTCCTCGCGGCGTCCGGCGTAGGCCTGGCCCATGAACCACGAGGTGCCGCAGCCGATCGTCGCGACGCGCTCGCCCGGGCGGGGCAGGTGCGCGGCGACGGTGTCGAGGCGCCCGATGACGCGTGCCCAGTCGTCGGGCTGGGTGGCGATCTCGCGGGCGAGGTGCGTGGTCTGCGGCATGGAACGCTCCGGATGGTGTCGCGAGGGTGCCGCGCGGAACCGCGGAGCCCTCCTGATTGTTGCTGCTCGAAACGAAGCGTAATCGCGCACAGTCGGTCATGTCCATTGCACGTTCTGCGCGGTATCGTCAGCGCGTGACCGAAGAGAGCGACCTCGCCCGCAACCGTGCCAGCCGTTGGTCGATCATGCTCGACCGCCTTGCCACGGCCGGGAGGCTCGGCGTCGGCGAGACGGCCGAGCTGCTGAACGTCAGCGAGGCGACGATCCGCCGCGACTTCTCCGAGCTGGCCAAGCGCCAGCTCGTGGCCCGCAACCACGGCGGCGTCGTCGCGACGAGCGTCGCCTACGAGCTGCCCTACCGCTACCGCAGCACCCGCGCCGACGAGGACCGGGCCCGAGTGGCCGAGGCGGCGGCCGCGCTCGTCGAGGCCGGCCAGGTCGTCGGCCTCAACGGCGGCACGACGACCACGGCGACGGCCCGGGCCATCACGGCGCGCGACGACCTCGTCGACGCCGAGGGCGAGGTCACCATCGTCACCAACGCGCTCAACATCGCCACCGAGGCCGTGCTGCGCCCGCACGTGCAGTGCGTCTCGCTCGGCGGCGTCGCGCGCCCGGAGTCCTACGAGGTCACCGGTCCGCTGGCCCAGCTCGTGCTCGGCCAGCTGTGGCTCGACGTCGCGATCGTCGGCGTCAACGGGCTTTCCGCACGCGAGGGTGCGACGTGCCGCCACGAGGAGGAGGCGGCGATCATCCGCACGATGATCGAGCGCAGCAAGAAGGTCATCTGCGTGGCGACCGGGGACAAGCTCGGCGCCCGGACCTTCGCCTCGATCTGTCCCGCCGCGCGGATCGACCACCTCGTGACTACCGTGGGCGCTGACCGGGCGGAGGTCGACGCGCTGCGCGAGGCAGGCGTCGACGTGCGCGAGGTGTGATCGTTACGTGCGCATTGGCGCGCGATTGTGATCGAATGATTAAGCATTCGGTCAGGTTTGCTCTTGCCAACGGCAAAGACCCGTCCTAGGTTGTTCGTCACCTCGAGGAGAGGGTGGCCGGGTGGGTCCGACATCGCACCCCGCGTCCCGGCCCGGACCAAGGAGAGACATGAGCTCGACCAAGAAGAGTGTTGTCGTCGCGGGTCTGGCCATCGCGGGCCTCGCCCTCGGCGCGTGCGGAGGGGGCACCGGAGCCGGGTCGGCTGCCGGTGGCGGCTCCACTGGGGGAGGCAGCCAGGGGCCGACGACGATCAAGCTCGTCGCGGCGGAGTACTCCAAGGACCACACCAAGGCCTTCTGGGACTCCTTCGCCAAGACCTACAAGGAGAAGACGGGCAACACGCTCGAGGTACAGGTCGTCAGCTGGGACAACATCGACCAGCAGTCCTCGACGATGATCCAGAACAACCAGGCCCCCGACATCCTCAACCTCAACGCGTACGCCAGCTACGCCAAGGACGGTCTGCTCTACAACTCGGACGAGGTGCTGTCGGACTCGGCCAAGAGCGACATCCTCGACACGTTCGTCAAGTACGGCACCTACCAGGACAAGTTCTACGGCTTCCCCGACCTGTCCAGCGCCCGGGCGCTCTTCTACAACAAGGCGATCTTCAAGCAGGCCGGCATCGCGAACCCGCCGAAGACGTGGGACGAGCTCGAGGCCGACGCCAAGAAGATCGCCGCCACCGGCAACGTCGGCTACGCGCTGCCGCTCGGGCCTGAGGAGGCCCAGGGCGAGTTCTCCATGTGGCTGTTCAACAACGGCGGCGACTGGAAGACCGACGGCAAGTGGGCGATCAACTCCGACAAGAACGTCCAGACCCTGACGTTCATGAAGAAGCTCTCCGACGAGAAGGTCACCCAGAACAACCCGGCCCGCACCAACCGCGCCGACGCCTTCGACCTCTTCAAGTCCGGAAAGGCCGGCATGGTCGTCGGTTTCAGCCCGCTCGCGGCCGACCTCGACAAGGACGCCAAGGTCGACTACGGCGTCGCTCCCTTCCCGAGCAACGACGGCACCGAGAGCAAGACCTTCGGCGTCACCGACTACCTCATGGCCTTCAAGAAGCCGGGCAACCAGAGCGCCGTCAAGGCCTTCTACGACCTCTACTACCAGCCCGACCAGGTCAACACCTTCATCAAGGCCGAGGGCTTCCTGCCGGTCACGAAGTCGGGTGTCCAGCAGTTCCAGAGCGACCCGAAGCTCAAGGTCTACCTCGACACCCTGCCCAACGCGCGCCTCACCCCGACCGACGACCCGACGTGGGACAAGGTCAAGCTCGCCGTGCAGCAGAACCTCGGCAAGGCGATGACCGGTGACCCGAAGGCCGTCCTCGACGACCTGCAGAAGACCGCCGAAAACGGCGGCTGAGCGGCCTACCCCTCATGAGCCCCAGCACCACTCCGACGCCGGATCCCGCCCTCGCGGCGGGGTCCGGCGCCGGCGCGCCCTCCACCCCGCCCGACGCGTCGACGACCTCGAGCACGCCCGACGCGTCCCGCCGGCGTCGCCGTCGCAGCGCCGGCCGCATCGGCCAGGTCCACCCCCTCGTCGCGCTGCTCTGGCTGCTGCCGGCGCTCGCGCTCATCCTCGGCGTCGTGCTCTACCCGGCGATCAAGCTGTTCCAGGCCAGCCAGGGGCAGTACTCGATCACCGGCCTGCGCAAGGGCGAGGCC
>JAEXXY010000491.1 GCA_023451855.1 Actinomycetes bacterium | reverse complement strand
CCCGTGGCGCGTCCGGGCCCCGGGCGCCCTGTCGTCGTCGGGGTCGATGACTCCGAGGCCGCCCAGCGTGCCCTCGACGCCGCGGCCGCGTGGGCCGAGCGCGAGCACGCCATGCTGCACGTCGTGCGCGTGGCGCACTCCGCGGCCATGGAGGCGTGGACCTACGCAGAGACGGCCCGAGCCGGGACCGAGGACACGCACGCGCTGCGCGACCACGCCGAGAAGACCGTGGCGCGCCTGGCCGAGCGGGCTCGCGCCGACCACCCGGGGCTCGAGGTGACGACCGCGGTGCTCTACGGCGACCCGGGACGGTCGCTGGCCGAGCTGGCCCGGACCGCCGGACTCGTCGTCGTCGGCTCGCGCGGGCACGGCGGCTTCACCGGCATGCTCCTGGGCTCGGTGAGCCACCGGCTCCTGCACGACGCGGAGTGCCCCGTTCTCGTCGTGCGCTGAGGGGGCGGCTCAGCCCTGCAGCGAGGAGCCGAACCGGCCGAGCGCGTCGTCCCAGCGTTGCTTGTCGCCGGCGCCGTCCTCGGCGATGCCCTCCCCCTCGTGGAAGAGGTCGAGACGCGTGCCCGATCCCTCGGGATGCAGCTGGAGGTCGAGGACGCTGAGGGGGCCGTCGGCGTGCGGGTGCCACGACACGCGGATCTGCTCCATCGGGTGCCAGCTGCGGACGACGCCGTGCGGGCCGTCGTCGCTGTGCCACGACTCACCCTTGTTGCCGAGTGTCACGCCGGGTCCGAGGAGGGCCTCGGTGCCCCGTCCGCTGACGAGGTGGCGCCACACCTGCTCGACCGGGTGGTCGAACGTCGCACTGGTGTGGACCCCCGCGAGGGACCGGTCGGGCTCTGCGTCCTCGGCGGGCGCGGGGACGGACTGGGCTGCACTGCTCATGGGCACCTCCGTTGAGCCGCGGCTGCCGGCGGCGGCTCGCGGCGCTGTAGGACCCGGCCCCTGATGGGCCGGACCCATCGTGGGTCCAGTCGACCAGAGGTGAGCGCCGACGACAAGGCCCTCCGGCGGGTCGGGCCCTACCGGACCCGCCCGAGGGCGTGACGCGTGCTAGCCGTTCCAGCCCGCGCGCCGGAGCGCGTCGGCCATGGCGCCGCTCGCGGGCGACTCGCGCCGGTCACCCTGGCGCTGGCCGCCCTGGCGCTGGCCGCCTGCCGGCTTCTCACCGGGGCGGGGCACCTCGTCGTCGAGACGGAGCGTCAGGGAGATCCGCTTGCGCGGCACGTCGACGTCGAGCACCTTGACCATGACGACGTCGCCGGGCTTGACCACCTCGCGCGGGTCGCGGACGAACTGCTTCGACAGCGCCGACACGTGGGCCAGGCCGTCCTGGTGCACACCCACGTCGATGAAGGCGCCGAAGGCGGCGACGTTGGTGACGACACCCTCGAGGGTCATGCCGGGACGCAGGTCCTTCACCTCCTCGACACCCTCCTTGAAGGTCGCGGTCTTGAACGAGGGACGCGGGTCGCGGCCGGGCTTGTCGAGCTCGCCGATGATGTCGGTGACGGTCGGCAGGCCGAAGGTGTCGTCGACGAAGTCCTGCGGCCGGATCGCCTGCAGGGCGGCCGAGTTGCCGATGAGCGCGGTCAGCTCGGTGCCGGTGGCCTCGAGCATCCGGCGCACCACCGGGTAGGCCTCCGGGTGCACGGCCGAGGCGTCGAGCGGGTCGTCGCCGCCGGGGATCCGGAGGAACCCGGCGGCCTGCTCGAAGGCCTTGGGCCCGAGGCGTGCGACGTCCTTGAGCGCCCGCCGCGTGCGGAACGGGCCGTTGGCGTCGCGGTGGGCGACGATGCCCTCGGCGAGCGTGCCGGTGATGCCGGACACGCGCGTCAGCAGGGGAGCGGAGGCCGTGTTGACGTCGACGCCGACGGCGTTGACGCAGTCCTCGACGACGGCGTCGAGCGAGCGCGACAGGGCCACCTGCGACACGTCGTGCTGGTACTGGCCGACGCCGATCGACTTCGGGTCGATCTTGACGAGCTCGGCGAGCGGGTCCTGCAGGCGTCGGGCGATGGACACCGCACCGCGCAGCGAGACGTCCATGCCGGGCAGCTCGGCCGAGGCGAACGCCGACGCCGAGTACACCGACGCGCCGGCCTCCGACACGACGGCTGTCGTCAGGCGCAGGTCGGGGTGGCGCTTGAGCAGGTCGGCGGCGAGACGGTCGGTCTCGCGCGAGGCGGTGCCGTTGCCGATGGCGACGAGCTCGACGCCGTGCGCCTTGGCGAGCCGGGCGAGCGTCTCGATCGACTGGTCCCAGCGGTTCTGCGGCACGTGCGGGTGGATGACGTCGGTGGCGACGACGCGCCCCGTGGCGTCGACGACGGCGACCTTGACTCCGGTGCGGAAGCCGGGGTCGAGGCCCATGGTGGCGCGGGCGCCCGCCGGCGCGGCGAGGAGCACGTCGCGCAGGTTGGCGGCGAAGACGCGGACGGCCTCCTCCTCGGCGGCCCGGCGCAGCTGCATCCGGGCGTCGACGCCAAGGTGCACGACGATCTTGGTGCGCCACGCCCAGCGCACCGTGTCGGCGAGCCACCGGTCGGCAGGACGGCCCCGGTCGGCGATGCCGAAGCGGTGGGCGATGGCGCGCTCGAACTCCGTCGGGCCCGGCTCGGCCTCGGCGGCGGGGTCGGTGGGGCTCACCTCGATCGAGAGGACGTCCTCCTTCTCGCCGCGGAACATCGCGAGGATGCGGTGCGAGGGGAGCTTGTGCAGCGGCTCGTCGAACTCGAAGTAGTCGGCGAACTTCGCGCCGTCCTGCTCCTTGCCCGTGCGCACGCGGGCGACCAGGTGGCCCTTGTTCCAGACCCGCTGGCGCAGGTCGCCGATGAGGTCGGCGTCCTCGGCGAAGCGCTCGACGAGGATGGCCCGTGCGCCGTCGAGGGCGGCCGCGGCGTCGGCCACCTCCTTGTCGGCGTGGACGAACCCGGCTGCGGCAGAGGCGGGGTCGGTGTCGGGGGAGCCCAAGAGCAGGTCGGCGAGCGGTTCGAGGCCGGCCTCGCGGGCGATCTGCGCCTTGGTGCGGCGCTTCGGCTTGAACGGCAGGTAGATGTCCTCGAGCCGGGCCTTGGTCTCGGCGGCGAGGATGCGGGCCCGGAGGTCGTCGTCGAGCTTGCCCTGCTCCTCGATGGAGGCGAGGACGGCGGCGCGGCGGTCCTCGAGGTCGCGCAGGTAGGTGAGCCGCTCCTCGAGGTCGCGCAGCTGCGCGTCGTCGAGGCCGTCGGTGGCCTCCTTGCGGTAGCGCGCCACGAACGGCACCGTCGAGCCGCCGTCGAGCAGACCCACGGCCGCGGTCACCTGGGCCTCGCGGACACCGAGCTCCTCGGCGATCCGCTGCTCGATCGAGGCCACCTTCACCTGCACACTCACCGGTCACACACTCCTGGTCGACGACGCGTGGAGCCACGCATTCTGCCCGGTGCCGCCCCGCGGCCCGACGCCGCCCCGCCGCGATCGGGCGTCAGTCGTCGAGGAGCGCGCGAAGCGTCGCCCGCTCCGGGGCGGGGACGTACCCGGCGTAGTAGTCGTAGAGGCTGTGCAGCGACGCGTGGGCGGCGGCGGCACCGTCGCCGGAGCGGATGGCGTCGAGCACCTGCTCGTGGTGGCCGAGCGAGCGCCTCATCAGCGCCTTGCTGTTGCGGGCGTGCGCGATCTTGTCGGAGATGAGCGACAGCACGGTGTCGCGCACGACGGCGTTGCATACCTGGATCAGGGTGTTGCCGCTGGCCCGGGCGATGGCCTCGTGGAAGGCGAAGTCGGCCTCGCTGAACGAGGCGTAGCCGCCCTCGACGGCCTCGCGCATCTGGACGATGGCGGCCTCCATCTCGGCGAGCTGGGACTCGGTGCGCAGGGTCGCCGCGAGACGGTTGGCGGTGGAGTCGAGCATCATCCGCGACACGAGCAGCTGCGAGAGGGTCAGGCCGTCGGCGCGGGCCAGGCGTCGCATCTGCTTGGTCAGCTGGCCGGAGGTGACGGGCAGGATCTCCGGCCCGTTGGGGTCGCCGGGCCGCGAACGCACGACCCCGTTGCTCTCGAGGACCCGCAGCGCCTCGCGCACCGTGGCCCGGCTCGTGCCGAACTGGACGACCAGCTCGCGCTCGCTCGGCAGCCGCTGGCCGGGCCGCAGCTCGCCGCGCCCGACGGCCTCCTCGACCTGCTCGACGATGCGCTCGTAGAGGCGCACCGATCGGACCTGCTCGAAGGCGCGGGTCGACGCGCCCGGCTCAGCCATCGGAGCACCCCGCGCCCGAGGAGGACGGGACGGCGTCGGGGATGGGCCAGGCCGGCGTCGCGTCGAGGCCGCGGTGCCGCTCGAACCACGCAGCGGCGCGCAGCACCCCCACGTCGTCCCAGCGGCGGCCCCCCCCCGGCAGGCCCCCCGTGCGCCCCGCGGCGGGGGACCC
>JAEXXY010000378.1 GCA_023451855.1 Actinomycetes bacterium | reverse complement strand
CCAGCAGATCCAGGACCAAGACCCGCTCGCCTACGCCGCCGTTCAGGGCAAGGCAAAGGGCCGTGCCGGCGCGGGCTTCATGGCGTTCATCGGCGTCGCCTTCACGGCCGTCTTCCGCCTCGTCGCGCGTGCTGTGGCGGACCGCCCTCGCCGGCGTCCGCCGCTTCCGCGTCACCACGCGCGTCGCCGCCCGCGTCGCCGCCCGCGTCCGCCCGCGGGTCGAACCGAGCGCGCGGACGGACGCGGATGCGCGTCGGGAGGTCAGCCCACGGGCAGCAGCAGGGTGACGCTCGTGCCGCGGCCGAGCTCGGACTCCACCTCGAGCCGGCCGCCGTGGCGCTCCACGACGCGGTGCGCGATCGACAGGCCCAGGCCCGTGCCGGGCACCTTGAGGCCCTCGGGGTTGGTGCCGCGGAAGAACTCGGTGAAGAGCCGCTCCTGGTCGTCGGCCGAGATGCCGATGCCGTCGTCGGCGCACGTCAGGGCCAGTCCCTCGGTGCGGTGCTCGAGCGAGACGCTGACCGCGCCGCCGGCCGGCGTGAACTTCACGGCGTTGCTCACGAGGTTCTGCACGACGCGCTCGAGGTCGTCGGCGCTGCCGAGCACCGCCGGCACCGCACGTGGCGTGTCGAAGGTGAGTCCGACCTCCTGGCCGTCGGCCCGTGGCCGGAACATGTCGACGACGTCACGGGCCAGCTCGCCGAGGTCGACCTCGGTGAACTGCATGTCGCGGTCGGGGTCGCTGACCCGCGACAGGGTGAGCAGGTCGTCGACGAGCAGCTGGAGGCGTTCGGTGTTGCGCCCGATGACCCCCAGCGACCACGCGAGGTTCTCGGGCTCGCCGCGCAGCAGCTCGACGTGCCCGACGATCGAGGCGAGGGGGTTCTTCAGCTCGTGCGAGACCGTCGAGAACAGCTGCGTTCGGCTGCGGTCGGCCTCGCGCAGCTCCTCGGCGACCCGCCGCTCGGCCGAGTAGAGCCGGGCGTTGCGCACGGCCCGGCCGAGGTCGCGGGCCATCTCGAGGGCCGCCTGGGTCTCCGCGTCGGTCCACGACGCGTCACCGGCGCTGCGCACGGCGGCGAGGTAGCCGTAGCACTCCGAGCCCGACCCGATCGGGGCGATCAGCAGCGACCCCGCCGCGGCCGCCGCGAGGAACTCCGAGGCGAGCGCGACGTCGGCCGGTGACCACTCGCGCGCGGGCTCGCACCGGCCCGGCCGGGCCACCGCCACCTCACCCTCGGCCCAGAGGCGGGCGCTGAGGCGGTGCGCGAGGTCGATGAGCGAGGGTGCGACGACGGCCACACCGCTGCGGGCCGCCACGCTCTCGCGCTCGTCGTCGTCCTGCACGCCGAAGAGCCGCAGCCACAGCGTCTCGGAGGCGAGCCCGGCGGCGATCCGCGGCGCGGCGACGTCGACGACCTGGGCCGGTTCGAGGTCGTCCTGGGCGATGCGGGCCACCGACTTCACGGCCTCGCCCAGACGCACCCGCTCGATGAGCGCGTGCCGCTGGCGTGCCGCCTGGATGGCGATGGCGGTCTGGTTGGCGAACAGCTCGAGCACGGCCCGCTGCGTCGGGTCGGGGCGCCGGCCGCTCAGCGGCAGGTCGACCGACAGGTGACCGAGCAGGTCACCGACGGCGTCGAGCAGCGGCGCGAGGAGCGTGTCCTCGGGGTCCCACGCGTCGGGGTCGTCGGTGTCGCGGCTCCAGTCGGTGGCCACCCAGCCGTCCTGCGACTCGGCGGGCAGCCGGTCGGCCGGCACGAACCGAAGGCTCCCCCACCGCTCGGCCACCGCGAACTCGGCGTCGATCGCCGCTCGTGGCGTGTGCCGACCCATGAGCTGGGTCTTCGCGCTGTCGTCGCCGGCGACGGCGACGACGACGAGGTCACCCGTCGCGTCGTCGACGAGGCTGATCGCCGCGACGGTGAACCCGACGACGTCGGCCGCCCCCTCGACGACCATCTCGAAGAGGCTGCCCAGGTCGTCCTGCGCACTGACCCGGTTCATCAGCTCCGTGAGATGACGGAGGGCCTTGACCTCCCACGTCTCGTCCTGCACCCGCTCCACGCTCCCCCTGAGCGCTCCCCGCGCTCCCGTGTCCAGCGGCCCCGTTGCCGCTGCTGTTCCTGCTGGCTTCCGTGTCGGCACCTCGGCGGAGTGCCGGCGCCGTGGGCCGTCGCGCGTCATGACGCCGCCCCGACGGGCAGCGCCGGGATGGTCACCGTGAACGTCGCGCCGGCGCCGGGCGCCGACACGACCTCGATGGTGCCCCCGTGGCCCTCGACGATGGCCCGGACGATGGACAGGCCCAGGCCCGTGCCCTGGATCGCCTGGTCGGTGGCCGTCTTGGACCGGTAGAAGCGCCGGAAGACCTTCTCGAGGTCGGCCGCCGGGATGCCGATGCCGGAGTCGCGCACGACGAGCTGGGCGCAGGGCGCCACCTGGCTGTCGGACGCCTCGGACGCGTCGGGTCGGGCGGGACCGCCCGCGCCGTTGCCGTCACCGACCAGGAGCGAGACCTCGACCGACCCGCCGTCGGGCGTGAACTTCACGGCGTTGGACAGCAGGTTCATCGTCACCCGCTCGAGCGCGGCGGGGTCGCCCCGGACCCACACTGGCTTGCGGTGGACGTCGATCGACAGGTCGAGGTCGCGCCGTTCGCTCAGCGGGCGCAGGCCGTCCCACGCGTGCGCGACGATGTCGGCGAAGTCGCACCGGCGCAGCTCGAGGTCGAGCTGCCCGGACTCGATGCGCGAGTTGACGAGGAGGTCCTCGATGAGCTCGAGGAGGCGACGCCCGTTGCGGTCGATGCGTGCCACGAGCTCGCCCTGGCGGCTCGTCAGCTCGCCGGCGGCACCGTCCTCGAGCATCTCGGTGTAGCCGAGCACGCTCGCGAGCGGGGTGCGCAGCTCGTGGCTGACGGAGGACACGAAGTCGTTCTTCGTCTGGTCGAGGGCGGTCAGCTCCTCGACGACGCGGCGCTCGCGCTCGAGCGCGGCGCGGGACTCCGTCACGTCGACGCCGGTCTTGACGAGGTGGCTGCGGCGGCCGAGCTCGTCGGTGAGCCACCGGTTGGACCAGACGATGTTGCGGCGGCGCCCCTCGGGGGTGACCCACTCCTGCTCGTCGGTCTCGGGGAACTCGTGGTCGCGCAGGCCGGCGAACCGGCGCACGAGCCGATCGCGGCCCTCGGCGACGGGGAAGGTCTGGGCCGCCTCGAGCCCGACGAGCTCGTCCTCGTGCCGGCCGATCCACGAGGCGGCGGTGTGGTTGAGCCGGCTGATGCGACCGTCGGTGTCGACGACGACGATCGCCGTGGCTGCGGTGTCGAGGACGACGCTGGTGAACTGGGCCTCGGTCCGCAGCTCGGCCATGGCCCGGCGACGCTGGGTCGAGGCGACGGCGAGCGCGAGCGTCGTGATGGCCGCCGTGACGAGGAACGCCTGGGTCAGGGCGCCGACCGTCTCGGGCCTGACGTCGGCGCGGGTGCCGGCGAAGGCGAACGGGCCGCCGCCGGTGCTCGTGCCGAACACCGCGAGGACCCCGACGGTGATCAGCTGCACCGCGACGCCCCGCAGGCCCTGGCGCGTCGCGGCCCAGGCGAGGGCGGGCAACGGCAGGAAGGCGAGCGGGAGTCCTTGGCCCTGGCGGAACACCCACAGCGTGATGCCGACGACGAGGAGCATCTGGGCGACGTCCTCGAGACCGAACGGGCGCGCGCGCGGCGTGACGACGGCGATGCCGAGCGGACCGATGACGAGGATCGCCGCCGTGTGCGAGGCGGTGACGGCGTAGGCCGTCGGGAAGAAGGTGCTGTGCAGGCCGATCGTCACGATGAGGCCCGCGAGGACGCCGAAGGTGAGCGCGCCGGCGAGCGCGGCGGCGAGGAGCCGGAAGAGGTCGTCCATCGACGCCAGCCGGGGTCGGCGGCCCCCGCGCGTCATGAGGCGGTGGACGACGAGGGCCTCCAGGGCGTTGACCACGCCGAACGCCGCCGCGACGAGCGGGGGGCGGCCGCCGTAGTAGTTGGCCAGTCCGCTCGCGACGACCACGCCGGCCACGAACACGTCGGCGCGACGCCGGTCGGGCCCGGTGGCGAGGAGGAAGGCCACGGCGATCCCGGCCGCGGGCCACCAGACCGCGACGGACGAGCCCGGTGGGGCGAACTTCACGGCAGTCGCGCCGAGCACGAGGACGCCGAGCAGGGCTGCCAGGGCCGCCGCGACCCAGCCGCGACGGCTCGACAGGAAGGTGGTCACCACCGCGTCGCACCGCCCGGGTGCTCGGCGGGGGGTCGACCGAGGGACGGTGGGACGCGGAGGTCTCGGGTCGTCTCGCGGGCCACGCCTCATCCTTGCGCACGAGGTTGCGATACCGGGGCAAAACGGACCCAGCCGCCGCGTGTCGTCGGGCGCCCGCGTCGGTGGCCTCCTCGTCAGGCGAGGTGACGCGTCAGGCGGGGTGACGCGTCAGGCGGGGTGACGCGTCAGGCCCACGCCCGTCGGCAGTCCGCGTGGGCGCTGGCGACCCACCGGCTTCCAGAGCGGTCAGCCGAGGTGTCCGCGCACCGACGCGTGCCCGCGCAGCAGGTTGCGGGCGATGGTGCGCCGCTGGATCTCGTCGGTGCCCTCGTAGATGCGCAGCAGCCGCAGCTCGCGGTACCAGCGCTCGACCGGCAGCTCCCGGGTGTAGCCCATGCCGCCGTGCATCTGGAGCACGCGGTCGACGATCTCGTTGGCCTTGACGCCGCCGAAGAGCTTGGCCATCGACTGCGACTGTCGCGAGTCCAGACCACGGTCGACCTGCCAGGCGGCCGTGAGCACGAGCCACCGCAGCGCCTCGATCTCGACCGCGGAGTCGGCGACCATCCACTGGATCGCCTGCCGGTTCGCGATGGGCTCGCCGAAGGTGACCCGGTTTCGGGCGTGCTCCATGCCCATCTCGACGAGCCGCTCGCACGACCCCAGGGCCCGGGCCGGCAGCATGTAGCGGCCCTTGCCGATCCACCGCATCGCGAGCTCGAAGCCCTTGCCCTCCTCGCCGAGGATCGCCGAGTGCGGCACGCGGACGTCGTCGAAGACCAGCGCGGCCGGGCCCCACTCCCCCATGGTGTCGATGGGCCGGCTCTCCCACCCGCGGTCGCGGTCGACGAGGAAGCACGTGACGCCGCCGTCGGCGCCCTTCTCCCGGTCGGTGACGGCGAAGACCATGACGAAGTCGGCCTCGTGGCCACCGGTGATGAAGGTCTTCTCCCCGCTGATGAGCCAGTCGTCGCCGTCGCGGCGGGCGATGGTGCGGATGGCTCGGGCATCGGAGCCGGCGCCGGGCTCGGTGATGGCGAAGCACGACCGCAGGGCGCCCTCGATCGTCGGGCGCAGGTAGCGGTCCTGCTGCTCCGGCGTGGCGCTGAAGAGGATGTTGTCGGCCTCACCGGCGAACCGGAAGGGCACGAACGAGCGCCCGAGCTCGATCTCGACGAGAGCCGCGACGAGGGCGCCGAGACCCATGCCGCCGTACTCCTCAGGCGTCTGGATGCCGAAGAACCCGGCCGCGCGCGCCTTGTCCTGCAGGGCCTTCAGGGTCTCGGCGGGGAGGCCGCGCTCGTGCCGGCGTTCGCGCTCGAGCACCTCCGGCTCGAGCGGGAGGATGTCCTTGCGCACGAAGGTGCGCACCCAGTCGCGGATCTCGCGCTCCTCGCCGGAGAGGTCGAAGTCCATGGCGCGTCCTTCCTGTGGGGTGCCGTGATCAGGCGGGGCGGTGGCTCAGCGGGTGTGACGGCGCAGCTCGGCCTTGGCGAGGGCGTTCTTGTGCACCTCGTCGGGCCCGTCGGCGAAGCGGAGCGTGCGGATGCCGGCGAAGGCAGCGGCAAGCTCGGTGTCCTGGCTCAGGCCGGCTGCGCCGTGCGCCTGGATCGCCTTGTCGAGGATCCACTCGACGGTCTTCGGGGTGGCGATCTTGATGGCCTGGATCTCGGTGTGGGCGCCCTTGTTGCCGACGGTGTCCATGAGCCAGGCGGTCTTGAGCACGAGCAGGCGCAGCTGCTCGATGCGCACGCGCGACTCGGCGATCCAGTCCCGGACGACGCCCTGCTCGGCGAGGGGCCGCCCGAAGGCGACACGCTCGGAGACGCGTCGACACATCGCCTCGACCGCGACCTCCGCGAGCCCGATGGAGCGCATGCAGTGGTGGATGCGGCCGGGGCCGAGGCGGGCCTGGGCGATCGCGAAGCCGTCGCCTGCTCCCCCGATGAGGTTCGAGGCCGGGACGCGGACGTCGGTGAACCGCAGCTCGGCGTGGCCCCCGTGGTCGTGGTCGTCGTAGCCGAAGACCTCCATGCCCCGGACCACCTCGAGTCCCGGGGCGTCGCGCGGCACGAGGACCATCGACTGCTGCCGGTGGCGCTCGTCGGCGGGGTCGGTCTTGCCCATGACGACGAAGATCGCGCAGTCGGGGTTCATCGCCCCGGTGATCCACCACTTGCGGCCGTTGATCACGTAGTCGTCGCCGTCCCGGCGGATCGACAGCTCGATGTTCGTCGCGTCGCTGCTCGCGACGTCGGGCTCGGTCATCGCGAACGCCGAACGGATCTCGCCGCGCAGCAGGGGCTCGAGCCACTGCTGCTTCTGCGCGTCGGTGCCGAACTGGGCGAGTACCTCCATGTTCCCGGTGTCGGGCGCCGCACAGTTGAGCACCGCGGGGGCGAGCCGGATGCAGCGGCCGGTGAGCTCGGCGAGCGGCGCGTACTGGAGGTTGGTCAGGCCGGCGCCGTGCTCGCCGGGCAGGAAGAGGTTCCAGAGGCCCCGCGCACGCGCCTCGTCGCGCAGCTCGCCGAGGACTGGCACGCGGGTCCACGCCCAGCGGTCGTCGCTGCCCGCCAGCTGGGCGTCGAACTCCGGCAGAGCGGGGACGATGCGGTCGTCGAGGAACGTGCGCAGTTCGCCGAGCAGCTGCTCGGTGCGGTCGTCGTGGGCGAAGTCCATGGGTTCTCCTGCGGCTCAGGCCGGTTCAGGCCGGGTCGAGAGCCCGCAGCCCGGCGGCCACGAGCGGTGCGGTGGCCTCGCCGATGCGCGAGAAGCCCTCGCCGACGGTCTGGCCCAACGCGTAGCGGTAGTGGATCCCCTCGAGGATCACGGCTAGCTTGAAGTAGGCGAGCCCGAGGTGGAACGACAGGCTCGACAGGTCGCGGCCGCTCCGGTCGCCGTACCGCTCGAGCAGCTCTGTGCCGGTGAGGAACCCGGGCGCGCGCGAGACGTCACTCACGGCGTTGCCGCCGACGATCTCGGGCAGGCTCTGGTAGGCCTCGAGGAGGGCGACGTCGGTGAGCGGGTCGCCGAGCGTGGCCATCTCCCAGTCGAGCACCGCCGTGACGGCGTCGTTGTCGTCGACGAGGAGGTTGTCGAGCCGGAAGTCGCCGTGGACGACGGAAGGGGCCCCCGAGGACGGGACCGACGCGGACAGCCGGGCGTGGAGGTCGTCGATGCCGGGAAGCTCGCGGCTGCGGGATGCGTCGAGCTGCTGCTTCCACCGGCGCACCTGCCGCTCGAGGAAGCCCTCGGGCCGGCCGAAGTCGCCCAGCCCGACGGCACCGGGGTCGACGTCGTGCAGGTCGACGAGCGTGTCGACCATCCGCTCGGCGATGGCCCGGGTGCGTTGTGCACCAAAGGGTTCCAGCTGCGAGGCGGCGCGGTACGGCGTGCCGCCGACGTGCTCCATGACGTAGAACGGCGCCCCCACGACCTCGTCCGTGGCACACACGGCGTACGTGTCGGGGACGGGCACCGGGGTGTCGCGCAGCGCGCTGATGACCCGGTGCTCGCGCACCATGTCGTGCGCCGTCGCGAGCACGTGGCCGAGCGGCGGGCGCCGCACCACGACGGTGCGTGCGCCGTCGCCGACGACGTACGTGAGGTTGGACTTGCCGCCTGCGACGACGCGCCCGCTGAGCGGGCCGGCGAGCAGCCCTGGCGCCTCGCGGTCGAGGAACGACCGGAGGGCATCCAGCGGAAGGCCCGGCGGGTCGGTGGGGTCCGCGGCGGCGTCGTCTCCGTGTTCACGCGGGCCGCGGGCGGCGTCGGTCACGCGTCAGTCCTTCGGGCCGCCGGCCACATAGATCACCTGGCCGGAGACGAACCCGGCGCCCTCGCTGATGAGGAACGAGGCCGTCGCGGCGATGTCCTCGGGCTGGCCGACCCGTGCGACCGGGATCTCCTTGGCCGCACCCTCGAGGAACTGCTCGAACGTGATGCCCATGCGCTCGGCCGTCTGGCGCGTCATGTCGGTGGCGATGAAGCCCGGGGCGATCGCATTGGCGGTGACGCCGAACTTGCCGAGCTCGATGGCGAGGGTCTTCGTGAACCCCTGGAGGCCGGCCTTGGCGGCCGAGTAGTTGGCCTGGCCGCGGTTGCCCAGGGCGGAGGTCGAGCTGAGGTTGACGATGCGGCCCCACTTCGCGTCGATCATGTGCTTCTGCGCCGCGCGCGTCATGAGGAAGGAGCCGCGCAGGTGGACGTTCATGACGGCGTCCCAGTCGTCGGTCGTCATCTTGAAGAGCATGTTGTCGCGGATGATGCCGGCGTTGTTGACGAGCACCGTCGGCGCGCCCAGCTCGGTGGCGACGCGCTCGACGGCCGCGGCGACCCCTCCCTCGTCGGACACGTCGACGCCGACCGCGAGGCCACGACCACCGGCCACCTCGATCTCGGACACCACTGCGGCGCAAGCGGACTCGTCGAGGTCGAGGACCGCGACGGCGAACCCGTCAGCGGCGAGGCGCTTGGCGACGGCGGCGCCGATGCCGCGGGCCGCGCCCGTGACGATGGCGGTGCGCGTGGTGGTGGGCTGCTCGGTCATGCGTTCTCCTGCGTCGAGGTGGTGGTGGTGGTGGTCTCGGGGGTTGCCCCAGAAGGACGTTCGAGCTTCTGCTGGAGCCGGTTCATGCCGGCGAGCCACGCGTCGGGGTGGCTCGCACGCTGGACGTGGTACTCCGCGACCTCGGGGTGCGGCAGCACGAGGAAGGTGCCCGACGCCATGGCCTCCCAGAGCGCGTCGGCCACCTGGTCGGGGGTCACGACGCGCTCGCGGGTCAGCAGCTCGCGCAGCGGCCCGGCGTCGGCGAGCATCCGCGTGTCGACGCCCTGGGGACAGATGGCGTGCACGCTGACGCCGCGATGCCGGTAGGTGGCGTCGAGCCACTCGGCGAAGGCGACGGCGGCGTGCTTGGTCACCGAGTACGGCGCGTCGCCGAGCATCGTCAGCAGGCCGGCGGCCGACGCGGTGACGACGAACCGTCCGGGCACGCCGGCCTCGAGCCACCGCGGGACGAGCGCGCGCGCGGCCCTGACGTGGGCGAGGACGTTGACGTCGAGGGCGCGGGCCCAGACGTCGTCGGGCGCGTCGAGACCCAGGCCGGTGCCGATGCCCGCGTTGGCCACGAAGAGGTCGACGCGGCCCAGGTGGCCGAACGCGCCGTCGAGGAGGGCCCGGTTGCCGGCGTCGGTCGACACGTCGGCGACGAGCGGGCAGGCGGCCACCTCGCGGGCCACGCGCTCGAGGGCGTCTGCGTCGCGGTCGGAGATGACGACGTGCCAGCCCTCGTCGACGAGGCGCTCCGCGACGGCACGACCGATCCCCCGGGCGGCCCCGGTGACGACTGCGGTGTCTGGCATGACGGCTCCTCGCGTGAACTAAGCGCTTGCTTACCTTGGCCAGTGGACGGGGTCCGCGTCAAGTGTCCGCCGAGCCTTGGCGTCCCGGGGTACGTTCGGGGCCATGGCTGGAGGCTCGGGGCGCGTGGTCGGGCTCGTCGCCGGCACCGCCGCGGTCGCGGGGGCGGTGGCTGTCGCGAGCCGGGTGTCGCCGTGGCCGTCGGTCATCGTCATCCGCGCCCTCTTCGACGCCGGGGCACGCAAGGCCAACGGCGCCCTCGCCGCGCACGTGCCGGCGGGCCTGACCGAGGTGCGGGACGAGCCCTACCTGGCCGGTGACCCCGACGCCCGGCTCGACGTCTACCGCCCGGCCGACGCGTCCGACCCCCTCCCGACCGTCGTGTGGGTGCACGGCGGCGCGTTCGTCTCCGGCAGCAAGGACCTCATCGCCAACTACCTGAGGATCGTTGCCGGGCAAGGCTTCACGGTCATCGGCGTCGACTACTCGATCGCCCCCGGCGCCCGCTACCCGACGCCCGTGCGCCAGACGGCCGCAGCGCTCGACCACGTGCTGCGCCAGACCGACCGCCTCGGCGTCGACGCGTCCCGGATCGTGCTCGCCGGCGACTCGGCCGGCTCGCACGTCGTGTCCCAGGTCGCCTGCCTCACGACCGACACCGGGTACGCCGACGCCGTCGGCATCCGCACGTCCCTGCCGGCGGACCACCTGCGCGGCCTGCTGCTCTTCTGCGGCGCCTTCGACTTCGACCTCGCCCGGGGCTCGACGCCGCTCGGCTCGTGGCTCGTGCGCACCGCGCTGTGGGCCTACTC
>JAEXXY010000271.1 GCA_023451855.1 Actinomycetes bacterium | reverse complement strand
CGCGCGACGCGGTCGTCGACTTCGGCAAGATCGAGTTCGCCGCCGTGGGCTTCCTCAGCGAGGGCCACCAGCCGCGTCCGGGCGACGCGGCCCCCGACGCGGACACGGCTCCCGCCGACGCCCCACCAGCGACCGCCGACGCTCCCGCACCGAGCGCTTCCGCCCCGGCCGTCGCGACCGCGCACGACCCGGCATCGCCCGAGCCGGACGACGGCGCCGAGGAGGTCGGCGAGCTGCTCGACGGCGTGGCCCGCACGCTGCACGCCGGCGTCGTGGCCGCCCGCGGCACCGACGTCCAGCGCCTCGCCGCGACGATCACCGTCGGGCCCGACCACCGGTTGACGGGCCTGTCGGGCAACGCCGACGGCCAGGCCCCGGTGCCGACGCCCGAGACGTTCGAGCAGGTCAACGCGGCCCTCGCGGGCCTGGCCGGCCTGGGTCCGGCCGGACGCGTTGCATCGGTGTCGCTGCAGGTCGAGGGCGGCACCGCGAGCCATGAGGTCACTGCGACGCACGGCTGAGGCCGCCGTGGTGCAGGTGGTCGGGTCCGTTCAGCCCGGCACGTCGTGGTAGGCGCTGACGGCGTCGGGGTCGACGCGTCGGCCGGTGCTCAGCTCCCAGACGCCGCCGTCGAAGCTCTCGAACACGAGCACGGCGTCCGCACCGCTCGTGTACTCGACGAAGTCGCACGTGCCCTCCGGGCCGGTGCCCGTGTCGCCGGTCGCCGTGTAGGTCGCCGTGCCGGCCTCGTCGAGGATCCAGTCGCGCCCGTCGAGGGTGACGCCGTCGAGGTCGGGCTCGGCGAGGAGGTCGTGGCGCGTCGTCCACTCCACGACGGTCTCGCGCAGGCGCGGCCGGACGGCGACCCACTCGCGGGTACCGACGCGTTCGCCCTCGACGCAGTGCTCCTCCCAGCGACGCCCCTCGCTGGTGAACCGCAAGGTGCCGAGCACGCGGCGTGACCGGCCCCGGACCTCCACGAACGCGCCGGGCGTGACCTGCGAGGACCGCAGTCGTGCCCGCATCCGGCCTCCTCGTCGCACCCCGAGTGCGACGAGCGCCACACAGCGTGCCCCAAGGTTAGGGCCTCGCACGGCGGAATGGCGGGCTGAGGCCAACTCGCGCGTAACTTCGCCCCGGACCACTCGTTTCCCAGTCAACCGAGTCGAGACGGTCGAGAACGAGTAGGTGCCACATGGGTGTGGAGATCGCGGTCAGCGGTCTGACGAAGACCTTCGGGTCCCAGACGATCTGGAAGGACGTGACGCTGACGCTCCCCGCGGGGGAGATCTCGGTGATGCTGGGCCCCTCCGGCACCGGGAAGTCGGTGTTCCTCAAGACGCTCGTCGGGCTGCTCAAGCCCGACGCCGGGTCGATCGTCATCAACGGCCAGGACCTCACGCGGCTGCGCGAGCACGACCTCTACGAGGTCCGCAAGCTCTTCGGCGTCCTCTTCCAGGACGGCGCGCTGTTCGGGTCGATGAACCTCTACGACAACGTCGCCTTCCCGCTGCGCGAGCACACGAAGAAGAGCGAGTCGGACATCCGCCGGATCGTGACGGAGAAGATGGACCTCGTCGGCCTCTCCGGCGCCGAGGGCAAGCTCCCGGGCGAGATCTCCGGCGGCATGCGCAAGCGCGCCGGGCTGGCTCGCGCGCTCGTGCTGGACCCCGAGATCCTCCTCATCGACGAGCCCGACTCCGGCCTGGACCCGGTGCGCACGTCGTACATCAACCAGCTCTTCATCGACCACAACGCGCAGATCGACGCCACGTTCCTCATCGTCACGCACGACATCAACACCGCGCGCACCGTGCCCGACAACATCGGACTGCTCTACCACCGGCACCTGGCGATGTTCGGGCCCCGCGAGATGCTCCTGTCCTCCGAGGAGCCGGTCGTGCGCCAGTTCCTCAACGCCCAGACCGTGGGTCCCATCGGCATGTCCGAGGAGAAGGACGCCGACGAGCTGGCCGCGGAATCCGGTCAGGAGCTGCCCCCGCTGCCGCCCATCGCCCTCCAGCTGGGCACGAGCGACGGCTCGCCCCGGCGCGCCGAGCGCCCGGCGGGTGAGTGGTGCCGGGCCAACGGCGTCACCCCTCCACCCGGGTCGTTCGAGTCCCACCGTGCGGGCGTGCCCGGGGTCCGCACCCAGACGCCGGCCGCCCCGCCCGCACCGAGCGCCACCTCGAGCGCCCCGGCACACGCGGCGCCTGCCGCAGCTCTGGACGGGGTGGGTTGAGATGGCCGCACCCCTCACCGGCGCCCTACGGCAGTCGGGCTCGCTCTTCGCGCTCGCCCTCGACGTCTTCCGCGCCCTGCCGCGCCGCCCCTTCCAGGTCAAGGAGTTCATCCAGCAGGCGTGGTTCATCGCCAGCGTGACGATCCTGCCGACGGCCCTCGTGTCGATCCCGTTCGGGGCCGTCATCGCCCTCCAGCTTGGCACCCTGACCCGACAGCTCGGCGCGCAGTCCTACACGGGTGCCGCGAGCGTCCTCGCCGTGCTGCGCGAGGCGAGCCCGATCGTCACCGCCCTGCTCATCGCGGGCGCGGGCGGGTCGGCCATCTGCGCCGACCTCGGCTCGCGCAAGATCCGCGAGGAGATCGACGCGATGGAGGTGCTCGGGATCAGCCCGATCCAGCGTCTCGTCGTGCCGCGCGTGCTCGCCTCGATGCTCGTGGCGGTGCTGCTCAACGGCCTCGTGTCCGTCGTCGGCGTCGTCGGCGGCTACGTCTTCAACGTCATCGTCCAGGGCGGCACGCCGGGCGCCTACATCGCGAGCTTCACCGCGCTCGCGCAGCTGCCCGACCTCTGGACCGCCGAGATCAAGGCGTTGATCTTCGGGGCCATCGCCGCGGTCGTGGCCGCCTTCAAGGGGCTGGGCGCCGGGGGCGGACCCAAGGGCGTGGGCGACGCCGTCAACCAGAGCGTCGTCATCACCTTCATGCTGCTGTTCGTCGTCAACTTCGTCATCACGGCCGTGTACTTCCAGGTCGTCCCGCAGAAGATCTGAGGCCACGATGACCACGACGACGACCCCCACCCCGACGCCGTCCGGCCGCCCTCCGCGGTCCCGGGCCGAGCGGCGCAGGCCCGTCGGCCCGGCGGCCGCGAAGGCCCTGCGCGTCGCCAGCGCCCCGGCGCGCTCGCTCGACTCGCTCGGCGAGCAGATGCGCTTCTACGTCCGCTCGCTCGCGTGGAGCGGCCGCACGCTGCGCCGCTACAAGAAGGAGGTCGTGCGCCTCCTCGCCGAGGTCTCGCTCGGCACCGGCGCGCTGTCGGTCATCGGCGGCACGGTCGGCGTCATCGCCTTCCTCGCCTTCTTCACCGGCACCGAGGTCGGCCTGCAGGGCTACTCCTCGCTCGACCAGCTCGGCACCGGCGCCTTCACCGGCTTCTTCTCCGCCTACCTCAACACCCGCGAGATCGCCCCGCTCGTGGCCGGCCTGGCGCTCGCCGCCACGGTCGGGTGCGGCTTCACCGCCCAGCTCGGCGCGATGCGCATCTCCGAGGAGGTCGACGCGCTCGAGGTCATGGGCATCCCGTCGCTGCCGTTCCTCGTGACGACGCGCATGATCGCCGGGTTCGTGGCCGTCGTCCCGCTCTACGTCCTGGGGCTGCTCAGCTCCTACGCGGCGACGCGGTTCATCTCCACCTCCTACTTCGGCCAGAGCGAGGGCACCTACGACCACTACTTCCACCTGTTCCTGCCGCCGGGCGACGTCTTCTGGTCCTTCGGCAAGGTCATGGTGTTCGCGGTCGTCATCATCCTCATCCACTGCTACTACGGCTACACGGCCTCGGGCGGTCCGGCCGGCGTCGGCGTCGCCGTGGGCAAGGCGGTGCGCACCTCGATCGTGGCCATCAACATCGTCGACTTCTTCCTGTCCCTGGCCATCTGGGGCGCGACGACGAGCGTGAGGATCGCCGGATGACCGCCACCGTGCCCCAGCCCGTCACCGACGTCAGCACCGACTCGACGCCGGGGCCGCTCACCCAGCACACGCGCAAGCGGCTGGGGCAGAAGGCCTACGGCATGGTCTTCCTCGTCGTGCTGGCCCTGCTCGTCGCCCTGTCGGTGGCCACCTTCCAGAAGCGGTTCACCCCGGTCGTCATGGTGACCCTCGAGACCAACCGGCTCGGCAGCCAGCTGCAGGAGAGCAGCGACGTCAAGCTGCGCGGCCTGCTCGTCGGCGAGGTCCGCAGCGTGTCGGCCACCCCCGACGGCGCCCGGCTCGAGCTGGCGCTGCAGCCCGACCAGGTCGACAAGATCCCCGCGAACGTCAACGCCCGCCTCCTGCAGAAGACCCTCTTCGGCGAGCGCTACGTCGACCTCGTCACCGTCGCGGCACCGAGCGAGAAGCACCTGCAGGACGGCGACGTCATCACCCAGGACCGCAGCACGGTCGGCATCGAGCTCGAGAGCGTCCTCGATGACCTCTACCCGCTGCTGCGCACCGTCCAGCCGGCCAAGCTCGCCACCACCCTCAACGCCCTGTCGACGACGCTCGACGGGCGCGGCGAGCGCATCGGCAACAACCTCCAGCTGCTCGACCGCTACCTCAAGGCGATCAACCCCCAGATGCCCGTCATCCAGGACGACATCAGCCTCCTCGCGGACGTCAGCAACCTCTACGCCGACGTCAGCCCCGACCTCTTCCGGCTCACCGAGTCGCTGCGGGTCACCAACCGCACCATCGTCGAGAAGGACCAGCAGCTGGCCGCCTTCCTCGTCGGCACGGCGGGCTTCGCCAACACCACGGCGGGCTTCCTGCGCGACAACGGCGACCGCATCATCCAGGTCGGACGCGTGTCCCGACCGACCCTGCAGCTGCTCTCGGAGTACTCGCCGATCTACCCCTGCATGGCCTCCGGGCTCGTCAACTGGCTGCCGCGCGTCAACCAGGCCTTCTCCGGTGGCGTCTTCCACATCACCCTCGAGGTCGTGCCGCCGCGTGAGGCCTACAAGCCGGGGGAGGAGCCGCGGTGGCAGGAGAAGCGCGGCCCCAACTGCTACGGCCTGCCGAGCCCTGCGGGCTCCCAGTCGAACCCGTTCAAGGGCCACCACTTCGACGACGGCACCCAGCCCGCGGGCAGCGGCACCCCGTTCAGCGCGATCCCGCAGGCCCTGCTCGGCGGGGCCGGCGCGTCCGACTCGGGGTCCGCGGGCACCGTCGACGAGCAGCGTCTCGTCGCAGCGCTGCTCGCACGTGACGACTCGGGCGACGCGAGCCCGAGCGGCATCCAGACGCTGCTCGCGGGCCCGCTCATGCGAGGAACGGTGGTGAGCACCCGATGAAGTGGAAGGGATCGCTCGTCAAGCTCGTCGTCTTCGCTCTCGTGACGCTCGCCGCCACCGGAGTCCTCGCCATGACGATCGCCAACATCCAGTTCGGCTCCAAGGCGTCCTACACGGCCATGGTCACCGACGCGACGGGGGTCGTCGAGGGGCAGGACGTGCGCATCGCCGGCGTGCGCGTCGGGGAGGTCTCCGGCGTCCACGTGGCGAAGGCGCCCGGGACGGGCCAGCCAGTCGCCCGGATCGACTTCACGGTGCTCAAGAGCTCGGTGCTGACCCAGGGCACCGAGGTCACGGTCAAGTACCGCAACCTCGTCGGGCAGCGCTACCTCGCGCTGACGCAGGGCGCCGGCTCGCCGGCCGCGCTCGCCGACGGTGCGACGATCCCGCTCTCCCGCACCCACCCGGCGCTCGACCTCACGGTCCTGTTCAACGGCTTCAAGCCGCTCTTCGCGGCGCTGTCGCCCAAGGACGTCAACGAGCTGTCCGGGCTGCTCGTCGAGACCCTCCAGGGCGAGGGCGGCAACATCAACGCGCTGCTGGCCAAGACCGCGAGCCTCAGCTCGACGCTCGCCGACCGCGACGCCGTCATCGGGCGCACCATCGACAACCTCAACGCCGTCCTCGGCACCGTCGACGCCCACGACCAGCAGCTGCTCGACCTCATCGACCAGCTCCAGCGGTTCACCAGTGGCCTGGCCGCCGACCGCGAGACCATCGGGCGCACCCTGACCGGCATCAACGACCTGTCCGCCGAGACGGCCGACCTGCTCGTCACGACGCGTCCGCTCATCAAGGACGACGTCGCGCAGCTGCGGGCCCTGTCGACGACGCTCAACAAGCCCGCCAACGTCAAGCAGTTCGAGGACTTCATCTCCTCGGCCCCGAAGCGCATCGAGACCCTGACCCGCACCGCGACGTACGGCTCGTGGTTCAACTTCTACCTGTGCCGCTTCGACACGAAGACCCCGATCCTGCCGGGCGTCACCCCCTCGTACGACGTCGCGGCCGCGAGGTGCCAGCCATGAGATCGCGCAGTGTCCCCTTCCGCGAGCGCAACCCGGTGCCGATCGGCATCGCCGGGCTCGTCGTCATCGCCCTCATGCTCTACCTCGCGTTCAACGCCTCGAGCCTGCCGATCATCGGTGGCGGTACCGGCTACAGCGCGGCCTTCACCGAGGCCGGCGGCATCCGCCCCGACGACGACGTCCGCCTCGCCGGCGTCAAGGTCGGCAAGGTCACCGGTGTCGACCTCGAGGGCTCGCACGTGCGGGTCGACTTCGTCGTCACCGACGACGCCGCCCACCTCGGCTCGCTCACCGGCGCCTCGATCCGGATGAAGACGCTGCTGGGGGAGAAGTACGTCGCCCTCGACCCCGAGGGCAGCGGACAGCTCGACGCCGGGGCGCAGATCCCGACGACGCGCACCGTCAGCTCCTACGACGTCATCAACGCCTTCCAGGACCTCACGACGACGACCGAGCGCGTCGACACCGACCAGCTCGCGAAGTCGCTGACGGTCATGGCGACCGAGTTCCGCGACAGCCCGAAGTACGTCCGGTCGACGCTCGACGGCCTGTCGCGCCTCTCGCGCACCGTCGCGAGCCGCGACGAGCAGCTCTCCGCCCTGCTCCAGCGCGCCAACCGCGTCACGGGGCTGCTGAAGAGCCGCAACGAGCAGGTCGGCACGCTGATCCGCGACGCCGACGCGCTCATGGTCGAGCTGGCCAAGCGGCGCGAGGAGATCCGCACGCTCTTCCGCAACACCTCGGCCCTGGCCCAGCAGCTGACCGGCCTGTCGCGCGACAACCGGGCCCAGCTCAAGCCGGCCCTCGACGAGCTCGACCGGACCCTTGCCCTGCTCCAGAAGCACGACGCCGACCTGCAGAAGACGATCAAGCTCATGGCCCCCTTCACCCGCGTCTACGCCAACACCCTCGGCACCGGCCGCTGGTTCGACACGTGGGTCAGCAACCTCGTCGTGCCGGTCGGCACGCCGGGGCTGTCCCTGCCCGGCACGTCGCTGCCGCAGCTGCTCGGAGGTGGTCGCTGATGGCCGGCACCGGTTCCGCGCCCCGCTCGCGCTCGTTCCTCACGACGCTCGTCGCGGCGGTGGCCGTCGTGGCGCTCGCCGCCGGGGCGTACACCTTCTGGCCGCGGGCCGAGCAGACGAGCGTCAGCGCCGACTTCACCCGCGCCGTCGGGCTCTACCCCGGCTCGGACGTGCGCATCCTCGGGGTCCGCGTCGGGCAGGTCGACACCGTGGTGCCCGAGGGCGACCACGTGCACGTCACGTTCAGCTACGACGCCAAGTACCGCGTCCCCTCCGACGCCAAGGCCGCGATCGTCGCGCCCTCGCTCGTCTCCGACCGGTACGTGCAGCTGCTGCCGGTGTACACCTCCGGTCCCGCGCTCGCGGCCGGCACGCGAATCCCCTTGGAGCGCACGGCGGTCCCCGTCGAGCTCGACCGGGTGTCGCAAAGCCTCGACGACCTCATGGTCGCCCTCGGCCCCGACGGCGCGAACAAGCAGGGCGCGCTCTCGCAGCTGCTCGAGACCTCGGCCGCCAACCTCGACGGCAACGGCACGAAGATCAACGGCACCGTCCACGACCTGTCCACGGCCCTGTCGACGCTGTCGGGCAGTCGCGAGGACCTCTTCGGCACGGTGAAGAACCTCCAGTCCTTCACCTCGATGCTCGCGACGAACAACGACCAGGTGCGCCGCCTCAACAGCGACCTCGCCACCGTGGCCGTGCAGCTGTCGGCCGAGCGCGACGACCTGAAGTCGGCGCTGAAGAACCTCGGCGTCGCCGTCGACGAGGTGCAGTCCTTCGTCCGTGACAACCGCGCCGTCATCAAGACCGACCTCGACCGCGCCGTCACCGTGACCGGCTCGCTCGTCAAGCAGCGCGACGCCCTCGCGCAGGTGCTCGAGAACGCGCCGACCGCCCTGTCGAACCTGCAGAACGCCTACCACCCGCAGACGGGCACGCTCGACACGCGCAACAACGCCAAGGGCCTCGACGACCCGCTGCTGCTCGTCTGCTCGATCCTCACCGGGCCCACGAACACCGGCAACACCAAGCTGTGCGACACCCTGCGCAAGGCCCTGCTGCTCAAGCTTCCGCAGCTGCCGTCGCTGCCGGGCGGCACCCTGCTGCGGGGCACCCCGCAGCCGGGCGGCCTCGTCGACCTCCGTGGCGCCGACCCGTCGCTCGGTGGCCTCCTCGGGGGTGGTCGCTGATGACCCCCGTGACCTGCCAGGAGATTCCGATGCGTCCGGTCCGGACCGTTCTCAAGGCCACCGCGACCGCCGTCGTCGCGTGCCTGGCCGTCGGGGGCTGCAACGCCTACGACCTGCCGCTGCCCGGTGGAGCCGGCGCCGGCGACGACGCCTACACCGTCACCGCCGACTTCTCCGACGTGCTCGACCTCGTGCCGCAGTCGTCGGTCAAGGTCAACCAGGTCACCGTCGGCACCGTGGAGGACATCTCCGTCAACGGCTGGACCGCGACGGTGCGGATGCGCCTGCCGCGCTCTGTCGTCCTGCCCGACAACGCGACCGCCGAGCTCAAGCAGACCTCGCTGCTCGGCGAGAAGTACGTCGCGCTCGCGCCGCCCACCGGCGTCGCGCCGCAGGGGCGCCTGTCCGACGGCGACCGCATCCCGCTGTCGCGCACGACGCGCAACCCCGAGGTCGAGGAGGTGCTCGGCGCGCTGTCCCTGCTGCTCAACGGCGGCGGTGTGGCCCAGCTCAAGACGATCGAGGCCGAGCTGAACAACGCCCTCCGTGGCCGCACCGCCGACGTCCGCGACGTCATCGGCCAGCTCGACACCTTCGTCGGAGGCCTCGATGCGCAGAAGTCGGAGATCGTGCGCGCGCTCGACGGCATCGACCGGCTGAGCAAGACCCTCGCCGACCACCGTGACCAGATCGGCAAGGCCCTCGAGGAGCTGCCCAAGGGCCTGAAGATCCTCGCCGACCAGCGCCAGCAGCTGACCGCGATGCTCACGGCGCTCGACCGCCTCGGAGCCGTCGGCACGCGCGTCATCAAGGGTTCCAAGGCCGACCTCGAGGCCAACCTGCGCGCGATCAGCCCGATCCTGCGCCAGCTGAACAAGGCCGGCGACGACCTGCCCAAGAGCTTCCAGCTGCTGCTGACCTACCCGTTCCCGAACAACGCCCAGTCGACGATCAAGGGCGACTACACCAACCTCTGGGCCACCCTCGACGCCGACGTCGGCACCATCGCCGACAACCTCGGCATCGGCAAGCTGCCCACGGGCGGCCTGCCCTCGCTGCCGGGCGTGCCGCTGCCGTCGGGGCCCTCCGTGCCCAAGGTCCCCGTGCCGACCGTCCCCGGCGTGCCGCTGCCGACGACGCTGCCCGGGCTGCCCCTCGGCCAGTCGGCATCGGGCTCCGGGTCCGACAGCTCGGCCTGGTCCTCGCTCTTCCCGACGGGAGGCTCCCGGTGATCACGCGTACCGTCCGGATCCAGCTGGCCGTCTTCGCCCTGCTGACCGTCGTCCTCGTGGCCGTCCTTTCGGCCAACTACGTGGGGCTCACCGACAAGATCATCGGCGGCAGCTACGTCGTGTCGGCCGACCTCGCCGAGTCCGGCGGCATCTTCGTCGGCGCCGAGGTCACCTACCGCGGCGTCACCGTCGGGCGCGTCGAGGCAATGCACCTGTCCGGCAACGGGGTTCGCGTCGACGCATGGCTCGACCGCGGCACCGAGGTGCCCAAGGACACCAAGGCCGTCGTCGAGAACCGCTCCGCCGTCGGCGAGCAGTACCTCGACCTCCAGCCGCGTACCGACCGGGCTCCCTACCTCGCCGCGGGCGACGTCGTGCCCCGCGACGACACCGCGTTCCCGATCCGCATCGACCAGCTGCTGCGGCACGTCGACCGCACCGTCGCCTCGGTGCCGCGCGACGCCCTCGTCACGACGGTCGACGAGCTGGGCGACGCCTTCGCGAACGGCGGCTCCGACTTGCAACGACTCGTCGACTCCGGTGACGCCCTGACCACCGCGGCCACGCAGGCCCTGCCCGAGACGACGCGGCTCATCGACGACGGCCGCATCGTCATGACGACGCAGAAGAAGAGCGGCGACGACATCCGCACGAGCATCTCAGGGTTCGCCGACGTCGCGGACGCGCTCAGGCAGGCCGACCCCGACCTGCGCCTCGTCCTCGACCGCGGGGCCGTGGCCGTCAACCAGCTCGACGGGCTCATCGCCGAGAACAAGCAGAGCCTCGCGGCGCTGCTCGCCAACTTCATCACCATCGGCAACGTCACGACCGCCCGGCTCGACGGCATCGAGCAGATGCTGGTCACCTACCCCGACGTCGTCACCGGCGGGTTCACGGTCATCCCGGGCGACGGCACGGCCCACTTCGGGCTCGTCCTCAACGCCGATGACCCCAAGGCGTGCGAGGCCGGCTACGGGGGCACGAAGAAGGTCGATTCGCACCGCACCCAGAACCTGCCGCCGACGAACTTCGACGCGCACTGCGCCGCGGCCCGTGGGTCGGGCGTCAACGTCCGTGGTGCCCAGAACGAGCCGAAGCCCCGCCCCGGCGGCCAGGGCGGCACGAGCTACCCGATGGCCTTCGGCTCGACCCCTGTCGCCCTCGGCAACCCGGCCGTGACCTCCGACAGCCCCGCCTCGTTGTCCGTGCAGGCACCGGTCGCCCCGACCGGTGGACCCGGTTCGGCAGCGAACCCGACCAGCACCACCGACAACGGTCCGAGCTGGCTCTGGATGATGCAGGAGGCGCTCCGGTAGGCGCCCACCCGCACCACCCGGGGCACGAGGCCTCGGCCGGTGACGGAAGGACACCCCTCGAATGACCACGGTCACCCACCAACCCTCCGGCAGGCGCGACCCCGCCTCCGACGACGACTCCCAGGTCGCCGACGCACCGGACGCCCTCGTCACGCCGGACGCACGCGACGCGTCCGTCGACCCCACGGGCACCGACGCCGAGCACTCCGAGACGTCCGAGCAACCCGAGCAGCAGCACGCGCGGCGCCCCCGCACGTGGCGGCCTACCCCACGGG
>JAEXXY010000257.1 GCA_023451855.1 Actinomycetes bacterium | reverse complement strand
CCCGTGGGTCGCCGACCTCGTCCGCCACTTCGGCGGGCCCGGCTTCGGCCCCGAGTTCGGCGGCCGCCGCGGCCCCCGCGCCCGACGCGGCGACGTGCGCGCCGCCATCCTCGACGTCCTCGCGGGCGACGAGATGAACGGCTACCAGCTCATCCAGCAGATCTCCGAGCGCAGCGGCGGCGCGTGGAAGCCGAGCCCCGGCTCGGTCTACCCCACCGTCCAGCAGCTCGAGGACGAAGGCCTCGTCGAGGGCCGCGAGGTCGAGGGCCGGCGGCTGCTGCGCCTCACCGACGCCGGGCGCGCCTACGTCGAGGAGAACGCCGAGGAGATGGCCGCCACCTGGCGCGCCTTCGAGGAGCCGGGCGACGAGAGCGCCGACAGCGGTCCGCGCGACCAGCGCTCCGGCACCGAGCTGATGCCCATCGTCGGCCAGGTCATGGGCGCCATGTGGCAGATCGTCACGACGGGCACCTCGCAGCAGCGGGCCGAGGCCGCGGAGATCCTCACGGAGACCCGCCGCAAGCTCTACCAGCTGCTCGCCGACGGCGACCCCGAGTAATCCGGCCACCGGGTCACGGCGCCAGTCCGGCAGGATGGCGTCGTGGCCCTCCCCCTTGTCCCGCACGCGACGCGTGACGCCGGCCCGTCGGGCCTGCTGGTCGCCGGCACCTCCTCGGACGCCGGCAAGTCGGTGCTCGTCGCCGGGCTGTGCCGGGTGCTGGCGCGGCGCGGGCTGCGGGTGGCGCCGTTCAAGGCGCAGAACATGTCGAACAACTCGATGGTGTGCGCCGACGGTGGCGAGATAGGCCGCGCCCAGTACCTCCAGGCGCTGGCCGCCGGGCTCGTGCCGACGACGGCGATGAACCCGGTGCTGCTCAAGCCGGGCACCGACCGGCGGGCCTTCGTCGTCGTGCGCGGGGCACCGGCCGGGACGCTCGAGGCCGGTCAGTACGCGACCGGGCGGGCACACCTGCGCGAGGCCGCCTTCGCCGCCTACCGCGAGCTCGCCGACGCCTACGACGTCGTCGTGTGCGAAGGCGCGGGATCTCCCGCCGAGGTCAACCTCCGCTCCGGCGACTACGTCAACATGGGGCTGGCGCGCGAGTTCGGCCTGCCGGTCGTCGTCGTCGGCGACATCGACCGCGGCGGCATCCTCGCGGCGCTCTACGGCACCTGGGCGCTGCTCGACGACGCCGACCGCGAGCTGCTCAAGTCCTTCGTCATCAACAAGTTCCGCGGCGACGTGTCGGTGCTCGAGCCCGGCCTCGAGGAGATCACGCAGCGCACCGGAGTGCCGTTCCACGGCGTCGTGCCGTGGCTGCTCGACGTGTGGCTCGACAGCGAGGACACCCTCGAGGTCGGGCACTGGCGAGCCTCGACCGCGCTGTCCGCGACAGCACGCGACCGGCTCAAGGTGGCCGTCGTCCGCCTGCCCCGCATCTCGAACGCCACCGACGTCGACGCCCTCGCGGCCGAGCCGGGCGTCGACGTCCTGGTCACCGTCGACCCGGCAGTCGTCGACGCCGCCGACCTCGTCATCCTGCCCGGGTCGCGTTCCACCGCAGGCGATCTCGCGTGGCTCCGCGAGCGAGGCCTCGCCGACGTCGTGCTGCGACGAGCCGCGGCCGGGCGGCCGGTACTCGGCATCTGCGGCGGCTACCAGATGCTCGCCCACGAGATCGAGGACGAGGTCGAGGGCCGCGTCGGCACCGTGCCCGGCCTCGGGCTGCTGCCGACACGCGTCGCCTTCGCCGAGGCGAAGGTCCTGGCGCGGCCGACCGGTTCGTGGGCGGGTCACGTCGTCGACGGCGCGTACGAGATCCACCACGGCGTCGCCTCGCGCCTGCCCGACGACGCCCCCTACCCCGGCGCCGAGCCCGAACCGTTCCTCGGCGGCTGGAGGGCCGGCAGCGTGTGGGGCACGATGTGGCACGGCGCCTTCGAGAGCGACGCGTTCCGGCGGGCCTGGCTCACCGGCGCGGCCCGGGCGGCCGGCTCGGAGTGGGAGCCCGACGGGTCTGCGCCCGGGTTCGCGCAGCGGCGCGAGCGGATGCTCGACACGATTGCCGGCGCCCTCGAGCAGCACGTCGACATCGACGCGCTGCTGGACCTGACCCGCGTCGGCGGCGCGCGCACAAGCCGCACCGCACGCGAGGAGGTCTCGTGATCAAGCGGATCCGGATCATCGGCATCGGCATGGGCAGCCCCGGCCAGGTGACGGGCGAGGCCGCCGAGGCGATCGCGTCCGTCGACGTCTTCCTCGTCGCCGACAAGGGCGAGCGTGCCGCCGACCTCGTCGCGGCGCGCCAGGCCGTCGTCGACGCGTTCGCGGCCGACCGGTCCTCCTACCGGTTCGTCGAGGTACCCGACCCGCGTCGCGGCCCGGACGCCGAGCGCGACGCCGCCGGCTACGACCTCGGCGTGCGCGACTGGCACGCGGCACGCGTCGACGCCTACGCGTCGGTCGTCGAGGGGCTCGGCGACGACGTCGAGACCGTCGGCTTCCTCGTGTGGGGCGACCCCGCCTTCTACGACTCGACGATCCGCATCGTCGACGCCCTCATCACCCGATGGACGGCGCAGGGGGTGCACGCCGAGCTCGACGTGCTGCCCGGCGTCAGCGCCCCGCAGCTGCTCGCCGCGCGCCACCGGATCCCCTTGAACCGCATCGGTGCTCCGGTGCACATCACGACCGGGCGACGCCTCGTCGACGAGTACGACCCGTCG
Source organism: Actinomycetes bacterium (assembly GCA_023451855.1). GTDB lineage: Bacteria > Actinomycetota > Actinomycetes > Actinomycetales > Dermatophilaceae > Monashia. The sequence continues at coordinate 8,161 of JAEXXY010000257.1, read as the reverse complement.
CTCGGCGACATCGTGGTCATGCTCGACGGCGGCCTCGCGTGCGCGGGCCTCGTGGACCTCGCACCCGACCTCGAGCTGTTCTGGGGCGCCTACCTCGGCACACCCGACGAGCTGCTCGTGCGCGGGCGCCTCGCCGACGTCGTCGACGAGGTGCGTCGGGTACGCGCCGACGCGCGCGAGCGCCACGGCTGGGTCATGGACACCTACCTGCTGCGCGCCCCGGAGGGCACGCCGACGCCGCCCCACGGCGGCCCGGTGTTCCCGGCCTTCCCCGACGTCGTCTCACTGTCCGACGGCGTGCTGACGCTGCGGCCCATGACGGCCGCCGACTGGCCGGTCGTGCTCGGCGAGCACAACAACGACGAGCAGCTGCGCTGGGGGTTCACGAGCGAGCGGCTGACCGAGGCCGAGGCACGGCGCAGCGCCGCGCAGGCGCCGCGCGACTGGCGGCGGGGACGGGGTGCCCGGTTCGTCATGGTCGACGCCGCGACCGGCGAGGGGGCCGGGCTCATCGGCGTGCTGTCGCTCGGACCGCCCGGGGTCGCGCTCATCGGCTACGGCGTGCTGCCGGAGTTCCGCGGCCGCGGGTACACGACCCGCGCGCTCGTGCTCGTCACGGAGTGGGTCTTCGCCCAGACCGGGATCGCCCGCCTCGAGCTCGGCCACAAGGTCGGCAACGTCGCCTCCGGCCGGGCGGCCGAGAAGGCCGGGTACGTCCGCGAGGGCCTCCACGCGGCGCGCCTCGTCAACCCCGACGGCACCCGCTCCGACGAGTACTACTGGGCCAAGGTCCGCCCCAGCTGAGAATCCGGTCGTCAGGGACGGACGAAGCCAGGTGTTCAGCCGGCGGCCTCGACCCAGGCAAAGGGCACGGACAGCACTCCAGCCGGGATCCGCACCTTGTACCGGCTCCGACCCCGGCGCAGGATCGGCCCGACCAGCCCCTCGTACTGGCCTGGCGCGGTGATGCGCACGACGGCACCGGGGGCGAGCAGGCCGGGCGACCGGTGCGGCGCGTCGCTGCGCAGGGCCGCGAGCTCTGCGACGTAGTTCGGGTGCATCGGCACGACGGCACCGTGAAGCGTCCAGTCGAGGACGCGCTCGCTGTTCGGCCCCGAGCAGCGCGCACACACGCCCACCCGGGTGGGCCGCCGGTGCCGCGTCACGGTGTGCCCTCTTGCGCACGTTCCCATCCAGGGCCCCGCCAGGGTGGGGGCCTCTGCCGAGGAGCACCGCTCGCCCGAGCACCCGATGGCCCGCGCCTTGGCACTCCAGACGGCGTCGTGCCCGTGCCGAGGTCCCACGAGCGCGTGCGCGATCTCATGGAGAATGGTGTCGCGGACCTCGGGCTCGTCGTGAAGAGAGGTCAACGGCGCGCTCAGGGAGATCTCACGCGTGGCGGGCCGGCACGCCCCGGCGCGCGTCTTCGCACGGTCGAGGACGAGGCGCCAACCCTCGAGCCCGTGCTCGGCCATGAGCTCGCGGCCCAACGTCACCGCTGCCTGCAGGTCCATTCCGCCTCCGTCCGTGTGCGGCGACCCTAGGACACCGGACCGACAGCTCCGGCCTCAGGCCTCGAGGTCGCCCTCGACGTCGAGGTACACCTGCTGCAGGTCGGCGAGCAGCTGCGGGTCGGGCGACTCCCACAGGCCGCGGTCGACGGCTTCGTGGAGCCGCTCGACCATGCCGTGCAGCGCCCACGGGTTCGCGTGCCGGAGGAAGTCCTGGTTCTCCTTGTCGAGGACGTAGGTCTGCGCGAGCTGCTCGTACATCCAGTCGGTGACGACGCCGGCCGTCGCGTCGAAGCCGAAGAGGTAGTCGACGGTGGCGGCCAGCTCGAACGCGCCCTTGTAGCCGTGCCGGCGCATCGCCGCGATCCACCTGGGGTTGACGACGCGAGCGCGGAAGACGCGCGCCGTCTCCTCGGTGAGGCTGCGGGTGCGGACGGCGTCGGGGGTCGTGGAGTCGCCGACGTAGGCGCGCGGGGCCCGGCCGGTCAGCGCGCGAACCGTCGCGACCATGCCGCCGTGGTACTGGAAGTAGTCGTCGCTGTCGGCGATGTCGTGCTCGCGGGTGTCGACGTTCTTGGCCGCCACGTCGATGCGCCGGTACGCGCGCTCCATGTCGCCGCGCGCCGGTGCGCCGTCGAGGTCACGACCGTAGGCGAACCCGCCCCACGTCGCGTACACCTCGGCGAGGTCGGCGTCGGTGCGCCAGCTGCCCGCCTCGATGAGCGGCAGGATGCCGGCGCCGTACGAGCCGGGCTTGCTGCCGAAGATGCGGGTCGTGGCCCGACGCTCGTCGCCGTGCTCGGCGAGGTCGGCCGACGCGTGGGCGCGGACGTAGTTGTCGGCCTCGGGCTCCTCGAGGCCCGCGACGAGGCGCACGGCGTCGTCGAGCAGCGCGATGACGTGCGGGAACGCGTCGCGGAAGAACCCGGAGATGCGGACCGTGACGTCGATGCGCGGCCGGCCCAGCTCGGCCAGCGGCACGGGGTCGAGGCCGACGACGCGTCGCGACATCTCGTCCCATCGCGGCCGGACGCCGAGCAGCGCGAGGACCTCGGCGACGTCGTCGCCCGACGTGCGCATCGCCGACGTGCCCCACACCGACAGGCCGACCGAGCGCGGCCAGTCGCCGGTGTCGGCGCGGTGCCGCTCGAGGAGCGCGTCGGCGAGGGCCTGGCCGGTCTCCCACGCGAGCCGGCTCGGGATGGCCTTGGGGTCGACGGAGTAGAAGTTGCGCCCGGTCGGCAGCACGTTGACGAGGCCACGCAGCGGCGAGCCCGACGGCCCGGCCGGCGTGTAGCCGCCGTCGAGGGCGTGGAGCACGGCGTCGATCTCTCCGCGGGTGGCGAGCAGGCGCGGCACGACCTCGCGGCAGGCGAACTCGAGCGACCGGCGGACGCCGTCCAGGTCGGGCACCTCCGCCGCGTCGGGGCCCGACGCGGCGAGCGTGGAGGCGATGACCGCGGGCACCGCCCCGGTGTCCCAGCCGGCGTCGGCGAGCGCGTGGACGAGGGCGGATGCCTGCGCCTCCACCCGATCCACGGCACGGCGCTCGGACTGCCCCTCACCCAGGCCGAGCGCCGTCCGCAGACCGGGTACCGATCCCGTCGCGCCGGCGAACACCTGGTTCGCGCGCAGGATCGCGAGGGTGAGGTCGGCCAGGCCCGCCCCCGCGGGGGCCTGGCCGAGAACGTGGAGGCCGTCGCGGATCTGGACGTCCTTGACCTCGCAGAGCCAACCGTCGACGTGCATGACGAACTCGTCGAAGGCGTCGTCGTCGGGCCGGTCGCTGAGGCCGAGGTCATGGTCCATCTCGGCGGCCTTGATGAGCGACCAGATCTCGGCGCGCAGGGCCGGCGCCTTGGCCGGGTCCATGACCGAGACGTTGCCGTACTCGTCGAGCAGCTGCTCGAGCCGGGCGATGTCGCCGTAGCTCTCGGCGCGGGCCATCGGCGGCACGAGGTGGTCGACGATCGTCGCGTGGGCGCGGCGCTTGGCCTGCGCGCCCTCGCCGGGGTCGTTGACGAGGAACGGGTAGACCAGCGGGATCGAGCCGATCGTCGCGTCCGGCCCGCACGCCGCGGAGAGGGCGAGGTTCTTGCCCGGCAGCCACTCGAGGTTGCCGTGCTTGCCCATGTGGACGATGGCATGGGCGCCGAACTCCCTTGCCAGCCAGCCGTACACGGCGAGGTAGTGGTGCGTTGGCGGGAGGTCGGGGTCGTGGTAGATCGCGATGGGGTTCTCGCCGAAACCGCGCGGCGGCTGCACGAGGACGACGAGGTTGCCCGCGCGGAGGCTCGCGGCGACGAGCTCGCCGTCGGCGTCGGTGTGCCGGTCGACGAAGACCTCACCCGGTGCGTCGCCCCAGTGCTCGACGACGGCGTCGCGCAGCTCGGCCGGCAGCTCTGCGAACCACTCGCGGTAGCGGGCGGCGGGGATGCGGACCGGTTGGCCGGACAGCTGCTCCTGGGTGAGCCAGTCCTCGTCCTGGCCGCCGGCGGCGATGAGCGCGTGGATGAGGGCGTTGCCCGCGGTGGTGTCGGGCTCCTCGCCGTCGACCGGGTCGAGCGGGCCGGTCCCCGGGATCTCGCCGGGCGCGCCGATGTCGTAGCCGGCCTCGCGCATCGCCCGCAGCAGCCGGATGACCGAGACGGGCGTGTCGAGGCCGACGGCGTTGCCGAGCCGCGAGTGCTTGCTCGGGTAGGCCGACAGGACGACGGCGACGCGGCGCTCCGCGGGCGGCACGTGGCGCAGCCGGGCGTGGTTGAGGACGAGCGAGGCGAGGCGCGCGCACCTCTCGAGGTCGGGCACGTAGTGCGGCAGGCCGTCGGCGTCGGTCTCCTTGAAGGAGAAGACTCCCCCGATGATCCGGCCGTCGAACTCGGGCACTGCCACCTGCGTCGCGACGTCGAGCGGGCTCATGCCGTCGTCGGAGGCCTCCCAGTCGTCGCGGCTCCACGTGAGGCACAGGCCCTGCACGATCGGCACGTCGAGGGCGGCGAGCGCTCGCACGTCCCACGCGTCGTCGTCCTCGCCCGCGCTCGCCGTGGCCGGCCGCGTTCCGCCCGCGGCGAGGACCGTGGTGACGAGCGCGTCGTAGCCGCGCAGGTGCTCGAGGAGGTCGTCCGGCGCCTCACGCAGCGACGAGACGAACAGGGGGACGCCGATGCCGCCCGCAGCGTCGACGGCGTCGGCGAGGGCGTGCACGTAGGCCGTGTTCTCGGCGGCGTGCTGGGCCCGGTAGAAGAGGATCCCGACGCGGGGGGCCGGGGTCGCGGCCTCGGCGTGGGGCGCGGCCGGCAGCCGGTCGAGGACTCCCCACGTCGGCAGCGTCCGCGGCGGTTCGAAGGCCTCACCGGTCATCAGGAGCGTGTCGCCGAGGAAGGCGTGCAGCTCGCGGAGGTTGTCGGCACCGCCCTCGGCGAGGTAGCGGTGCGCGTCGGCGACGATGCCCGGCGCGACGGTCGACAGCTCCATGAGCGCGGCGTTCGGCGTCTGCTCACCGCCGAGCACGACGAGCGGCACGCCCGTGGCGGCGATCCGGCGGAACCCGTCGCAGAGGTCCTGCGGGCCGCCGAGGATGCGGGCCACGACGACGTCGGCTCCCTCGATCGCCTCGGCCATCGAGGCGTGGCCGGCCCGGGCCGGGTTGGCCACGACGTAGTCGGCGCCACTGCCGCGAGCGCAGAGCAGGTCGGTGTCAGACGTCGAGAGCAGCGCGATGCGCGTCACTGGAGCTCCTCGGCGGGGTGTCCACGCCCCGCGGTCGGTCGGATGAGACGCGTTGCCGGCAGTTCCTGACTCACCCTCCCCTGCCGGGTCGGGCTCACAGTGGCGGGACCGTCCCGGACTCTCACCGGGTTCCTGGTCGACGACGCTGGGGCCACCCTAGCCGCAGCGTCTCCGCCGCGCGCAGGATGCCCGGGCGTTCGCCTGCGTGACGCCACTCCACGGGGCTAGCGTGCGAGCGTGACCGATCCTCGCGTGGCCGCGGTCGAGGACAATCTCGTCGCCCTCTTCGAGCTGATGACGGCGAGCGGTGTCGTGACGCGCCTGCCCGACGACGACGTGGTCGCCTACGTCTCCGACGTCGCGTTCCCGCTGTTCAACGCCGTCTGCGGGGCGCGCTTCGCCCGAGGCGCCGAGGCCACGCGGGCGGCCACGCTCGTCGACGGCTACCTGGCCCGCGGTCTGCCGTTCATGTGGTGGGCGACACCGTCGCACCTGACGCCCGAGATCGACGCGGCGATCCGGTCGCGCGGCATCCAACCCGAGGCGGAGCCGGGCATGTACGTGCCGCTGGAGGGCCCGGTCGACCCGGGCACGGTGGCGGGCCTGTCCGTCGACGACGAGGGCGTCACCGCCGAGCTCATCGAGGTCATGGTCCAGGGGTTCGGGTTCCCCGACCTCGTCACCGAGCCGCTGACCAGGGGGCTGGCCTCATTGCCTCCCGAGGCCGCCTTCCACGTCGTCGCCCGTCTCGACGGTGCGCCCGTCGGGGCCGGTTCGGGCTTCCTCACCGGCCGCACGCTGGGCATCTACAACATCGCGACGCTCGGGCCGGCGCGGCGTCGCGGCGTCGGGTACGCCGTGACGGCGACCCTGATGAACCTCGGACGGGAGCGCGGCTGCACCGAGGCGGTGCTCATGGCCTCGACGATGGGCCGGCCCACGTACGAGCGGCTCGGCTTCGTCGAGGTGTGCCAGACGCCGCAGTACGTGTGGGCCCCACCGTCCTGACCCCCGACCCTGGCGCCGAACGACGGGCTTGTCCTCTCGCGTGCCGGGCCTACGATGTGCCGCGTGACCGCCCCGGGGACCCGAGACCGACCGGCAGCCGACGCCTGCCCGGGCATCTCGCGACCCTTCACGGCCGCCGACGGCGCCATCGTCCGGGTGCGTCCGGGGGGCCAGCCCGTCTCCGTCGACGCCCTCGCGGAACTGATCGACATCGTTGCGACACAGACGGATCCGTCGCTGCAGTTGACGTCGCGCGCCGCCCTGCAGCTGCGCGGGCTGCCCGACCCGGTGCCCGCGGACCTGCGCCGAGCGATCGCGGCGACCGGCCTGGTGCCGTCGCAGGCCCATGAGCTGGTCCGCAACGTCGTCGCCTCGCCGCTGTCGGGCCTGGACGGCCTCGGACGTTGCGACGTGAGACCTCTGGTCCGCACTCTGGACGCCGCGCTGTGCGCCGACCCCCGGCTCGCCCGCCTTCCCGGGCGCTTCCTGTTCGTCCTCGACGACGGGCGCGGTGACGTCGTCCGTGAGTCCTTCGACGTGGGACTGCTCGCGCTCGACGCGCGCCGCGCGGCCGTCCTCGTCGGCTCGCCCGACCGCGGGTTCGTCGTCGACCTCGACGACGCGCCGGAGGCAATGGTCGGGGTGGCGCGCCGGTTCGTCGATGCGCGTACGGCAGTGGCCCCGGGGGCCTGGCACGTGCGCGAGATCATCGACCAGTTCGAGGCGTCGGCGATCGACCTCCGGCTCTCCCCGGAGCCGGCTCGGCCCGTCGGCGCTGTCGGTGGCCACGCCGTGGCCGCGGTGCCGCTCGGGCTGCTGACACGTCGACACGTGGACGCGCTGTCCCGGCTGACGGACGAGGTCGTCGTGACCCCGTGGCGGTCCCTGGTCGTACCCGGTGCGGCGACCGGGCTCGAGCGTCTCGAGGAGGCGGGCCTCGTCGTCGATCCGGAGTCTCCGTGGCTGCGGCTCCACGCATGTACCGGCGCCCCGGGCTGCGCCCGCACCGACCTCGACACCCGTGGCCTCGCCCGGGCGCTCGCCCCGACCCTTCCGCCGGGCGCCCTCCCGGTCCACGTCAGCGGCTGCGAACGTCGCTGCGGCACACCGGCGTCCGCCTTCGTCGACGTCCTGACACCCCGCTCAGTCGCAGACGCGCTCACCGCCGTCGCCGCCGCGACATCCCCCTCGTTCAACATCCCGGAGGACCGATGACCGCCCTGGCCCGCCCCACCCGGCGCTACGCGTACGTCGACGACGGGCAGGAGATCTACCGTCGGTCCTTCGCCACGATCCGCTCGGAGGCCCGGCTCGATCACCTGCCGGAGGATGCCCGCGTCGTCGCCGTCCGCATGGTCCACGCGAGCGGCGACGTCGACCTCACCGAGCACATCGCCGTGCACGCCGACCTCGTCCGGTCCGCCCGTGCGGCACTGGGCGCAGGAGCGCCGATCCTCACCGACGCGCACATGATCGCCTCGGGCATCACCCGCGCACGGCTGCCGCACGACAACGAGGTCGTCTGCACGCTGCGCGACGAGAGGGTGCCCGCGCTGGCGCGCGAGTGGGGCACGACGCGATCGGCCGCCGCCGTCTCCCTGTGGGGCGAGCGCCTGGAGGGCGCGGTCGTCGCGATCGGCAACGCACCCACCGCCCTGTTCCACCTCCTCGAGCTCGTCGCCGACGGCGGCCCCCGCCCGGCCGCGGTCGTCGGCATCCCGGTCGGGTTCATCGGCTCGGCCGAGTCGAAGGTGGCCCTGGCCGAGAACCCGTACGGCATCCCGTGGCTGGTCGTCCACGGCCGCCGCGGCGGGTCCGCGCTCGCCGCCTCGGCCGTCAACGCCCTGGCCCGGGAGGAGGAGCTGTGACCGGCCGGCTCCGCGGTGTCGGCGTCGGCCCCGGCGACCCCGAGC
>JAEXXY010000176.1 GCA_023451855.1 Actinomycetes bacterium | reverse complement strand
GCGTCGGTCGTCAGGGCGCCCGCGGCGACGTGGACGACCTTGGCCCCGGCCGACAGCCCGACCCGGTGCCCGGCCTGCGCGGTGACGGTGGCCTCGTAGCCGACGACGGCGAGCCGCAGCCCTCCCCCGGCGCTCGAGCAGGCCCGGACCGACGCGTCGGCCGGCACGCCGAGGGACGCGCGGAGGGCGCGGTAGCCGTCGAGGACGTCACCGCGCCCGAGCGTCCCGGTCGTCGGGGTCGCGCCGGTCGCCACGACCGTGCCGTCGTCGGCGAGCAGCGCGCCCTTGGTGAAGGTCGACCCGAAGTCGACCGCGAGGAGCGTCACGCAGCAGAGCGTGCCGGGGTCAGCCGTGGATGTCGAGCGCCTCGCGGAGGTCGTCGATGAGGTCGTCGACGTCCTCGATGCCGACCGACAGGCGGATGAGGTCGCCCGGCACCTCGAGCTCGGTGCCGGCGACGCTCGCGTGCGTCATCCGGCCCGGGTGCTCGATGAGCGACTCGACACCGCCGAGGGACTCCCCGAGCGTCCAGAGGTTCACGGCCGCGCAGGCCTTGACGGCGGCGTCCTCGCCCCGGCGCATCCGGAAGCTGACCATGCCACCGAAGCGCTTCATCTGGCGCGCGGCGACGTCGTGGTTCGCGTGGCCGGGCAGGCCCGGGTAGAGCACCTGCGAGACGCCGTCGTGGCCCTGGAGGAACTCCACGACCTTCTCGGCGTTGTCGCAGTGGCGCTCCATGCGCACGGCGAGGGTCTTGAGGCCGCGCAGCGTGAGCCACGAGTCGAACGGCCCGGCGACGCCGCCGATGCTGTTCTGGTGGAAGGCGATCCGGTCCTCGGCGTCGGTCATGCCGGGCACCGTGATGTCCGCGCGGGTGACGACGGCGCCACCGACGACGTCGCTGTGGCCCCCGGAGTACTTCGTCGTGGAGTGCGTGACGATGTCGGCCCCGAGCGCGATGGGGCTCTGCAGGTAGGCGGTGGCGAAGGTGTTGTCGACGACGAGCGCGGCACCGGCCTCGTGGGCGATGGCGGCGATGGCCTCGATGTCGGCGATGCCGAGGAGCGGGTTGGTAGGCGTCTCGACCCACACCATCTTCGTCTGCCCGGGACGGATCGCGGCCCGCACCGCCTCGAGGTCGCCCATGTGCGCGATCGAGTGCTCGATGCCCTGGGGTCCGGCCACCTTGTTGAAGTAGCGGTACGTGCCGCCGTACGCGTCGTCGGGCACGACGACGTGGTCGCCGGGCAGCAGCAGGGCGCGCGCGACGGTGTCCTGGCCCGCGAGGCCCGAGGCGAAGGCGAAGCCACGGCTGCCGCCCTCGAGCGCGGCGATGCACTCCTCGAGGGCGGTGCGGGTCGGGTTGGCCGACCGGCTGTACTCGTAGCCGCCCCGGAAGCCGCCGATGCCGTCCTGCTTGTACGTCGACACCTGGTAGATCGGGGTGACGACCGCCCCGGTCGACGCGTCGGCCTCCTGGCCGGCGTGGATGGCGCGTGTGGAGAAGCCGTGCTCGTCAGACATGGGCACGAGCCTATGCCCTGGCGCCAGCGCCCCGACCGCCCACCTGTGGGTGCAGCGCATTCTCCCGTGACCTCAACTGCACCTCTGAGATGCTGCCGGCGTGGGGTCCGACTTCGCCTACTCGAACCACAGCCACCGACCCCGGGGGCCGGTGCTCTCGACGTTGTCGGCCGTCGTCCCCGCCGTGCGCCTCGTGCAGGAGCAGGTGCAGCCCTACGCCACGTGGTGGGAGACGCACAACCGGATGGCCGCGTCCGGCCGCGAGCCGCTGTGGGTGGCCCTCGGCGACTCCATGACGCAAGGCATCGGCGCGAGCGCGCCCGACCGTGGCTGGGTCGGACAGCTCGACGACCGCCTCACCCGGCGCGGCTGGGACCACCGCGTCGTCAACCTCGGCGTCAACGGCGCGCGCGTCGAGGACGTGCTCGACCGGCAGCTGCCGGTGCTCGAGGCGCTGAGCACCACGGAGAGCCCGGCGGCACTCGTCACGGTCCTCATCGGCTCGAACGACATCGTGCTGCGTCGCCACCGCCGCTCGCTCGTCGAGCGCTTCGGCCGGATGCTCGACCTGCTCCCCGAGCACGCGGTCGTGTCGAACCTGCCCAACCCGCGCCACGAGGCGCGGGCCATCGACGCCATGCTCCGCGAGCGCGCAGAGGCGGGACGCCTCGTGCTCGTCGACCTCCGCCGCGAGGGGCCGCGCTCGTGGCGGGGGCGCCTCGCCTCCGACCGGTTCCACCCGAACGACCGGGGCTACGCCGACCTGGCGACGATCGTCGAGCGCGCGCTCGAGCGATCCGGCCTGCTGACTCGGTCCTGACCCGGTCCTGACCCGGTCCTGAGCCGTCTGGTCCCGCCGTCCGATCCTGAGCCGTGGCAGTCCTGAGACCTCAGTCGAGCGGGTCGAGGATGCGGTGCAGGAACTGCCGGGCACGTTCGGTGGCCGGACGCGTCAGCACCTCGGCGGGGGTCCCCCGCTCGACGACGACCCCGCCGTCCATGAAGAGCACCTGGTCGGCGACCTGCTGCGCGAACCGGATCTCGTGCGTCACGACGACCATCGTCCAGCCTTGTGCCGCAAGGTTCTTCATGACCGTGAGCACCTCGCCGACGAGCTCGGGGTCGAGGGCCGACGTCGGCTCGTCGAAGAGCATCAGCTCGGGCCGGATCGCGAGGGCCCGGGCGATGCCGACGCGTTGCTGCTGTCCGCCGGAGAGCTGGTAGGGGTAGGCGTCGGCCTTCTCGGCGAGCCCGACGAGCGAGAGCAGCTCGCGCCCCTCGCGCTCGGCCACCGACCGGTCGCGGCCCTGCACGAGCACGGGCCCCGACGTGACGTTCTGCAGGACCGTCAGGTGCGGGAAGAGGTTGTGGGCCTGGAAGACCATGCCGCTGCGGGCCCGCAGGTCGGCGACCTGCCGCTTGGTCACCGGACGCGCGCCGAAGTCCACCTCGACCTCACCGATGCGCACGACACCGGCGTCCGCGACGTCGAGGGCGTTGAGCGAGCGCAGCAGCGTCGTCTTGCCCGAGCCGGACGGCCCGATGACGACGGTGACGCTGCCGGCCGGCACCTCGAAGTCGACGGACCGGAGCACCTCGTGCTCGCCGAACGCCTTGGCGAGGCCGGTGACCGACACGAGCGGACGCGTCGGGTCCGGGGTTGTCGGGGCGGTGGGCTGGTCGGTCATGCGGCCACGTACCTGTTCTGACGTTCCTCGAGCCGGGCCTGCCCGATGGACAGCACGAGGCAGACGACCCAGTAGTAGACCGCGGCGACGCTGTACAGCGCGAAGAACTGGTACGTCGGGGCCGCGGCCTCCTGGGCGACGCGGAGCAGCTCGGTCACCTGGATCGTCGAGGCCAGCGAGGTGTCCTTGACGAGGGAGATGAGGGTGTTGGACAGCGGCGGGATCGCGGTGCGCGCCGCCTGCGGCAGGACGACGCGTCGCAGCGTCGTCACGTAGCCCATGCCGACCGTCGACGCGGCCTCCCACTGCCCCTTGGGCACCGACAGGATCGCCGAGCGGATGATCTCCGCGGCGTAGCCGCCGACGTTGAGGGTGAAGGCGAGGATCGCCGCCGGGAACGGGTCGAAGCTGACGCCGAGCGAGGGCAGGCCGTAGTAGATGATGAACAGCTGCAGCAGCAGCGGCGTGCCGCGGATGATCGAGACGTAGACGCGGGCGATGCCCGACACGACGCGCACCTTCGACAGGCGCATCAACGCGACGGCGAGCGCCACCACGAGCCCGAGCACGAAGCTGATGAGGGTGAGCGGGATCGTCGCCGTGACGGTCGCGCGCAGCAGGGGCCCGAGCGAGTCGAGGATGAGCTGGACGGTCTGGTCGTTCACGAGGCGCTCGACGTGGGGGTCGGCATCGGGGTCGTCATCGGGGTCGGCACGGTCGTCGCCGGCCGCCGGGTCAGGAGGCGGACGCGGCGGCCTTGACCGACACGTCGGAGCCGAAGTACTTCTCCGACAGCTTCTTCAGCGTGCCGTCGGCCTTGAGCTCGGCCAGCGCCTTGTCGATCGCGGCGACGAGGTCGGAGCCCTTGCGGGTGGCGACGACCTGCTCGGAGACGTCGCCGGTCTTCGCGGCGATCTTGACGCCCTGGTCACCCGTCGACTTCTGGTAGTCGAGGACGGCGAGGCTGTCGTTGACCGTGGCGTCGACGCGCTTCTGCTTGAGCAGGGTGACGGCCTGAGTGAAGCCCTCGACCGACTCGACCTGGGCACCGGCCTCCTTGGCGACCTGCGCCCAGTTGCTCGTGAGGCTCTGCGCGGACTTCTTGCCCTTGAGGCCGGCCAGCGAGGTGATCGACGCGTCGTCGGCGCGCGTCGCGATGACGCCCTCGGACCACGTGTACGTCGAGGACAGGCCGTAGAGGCCGGCGCGCTCGGGATTCTTCGTCACCTGGTTGACGACGACGTCGAAGCGCTTGGAGGTGAGGCCGGCGAAGATCGCGTCCCACGGGGTCTCGACGTACTCGACCTTGACGCCGAGCTTGTCGGCGACGGCCTTGGCGACCTCGACGTCGTAGCCGGTGAGGGCGTTGGTCTTCGGGTCGTGGAAGGAGAAGGGCGAGTACGTGCCCTCGGTCCCGACCTTCAGGACCTTGGCGTCCTTGACAGCCTGCAGGTCGGAACCGCCGCCCGAGGTCGAGCTGCACGCGGCGAGCACCGCGGTCAGGAGGGTGACGAGCAGGACGGTGAGGGCGGACCTCGAGCGCATGGGTGGGACTTCCTGGTCTGGATGGCTGGTCGGTGGGCGGGATGCGTCGACGGCGCACGATATAACGCCGTGTTGGGATCGACATAATCGGGCGAGTCGATCCCGTCAGGCGTCAACCCGTCGCCCCGACCAGGCATTCCCGGCCGTTCCGAGCGCCGGCCGAGGAACCCTTCAGCACAGGCCGTGGTCGCGGGCCCAGAGCGCGGCCGAGGTCCGGTCGGCCACGCCGATGCGCCGGAACACGTTGCCCAGGTGCACCTTGACCGTGCGCTCGCTGATGCCGAGAACCCGCGCCACCTGCTTGTTCGCCATGCCGCGCGCGACGTGCACGAGCACCTCGCGCTCCCGCTCGCTCAGCCCCGCCGGACGCCCGCCGGCCGCGGACCCAGAAGCGCCCGCGACAGCGTGCAGCGAGTCCTGGTGCGACGCGTCCTGGTGCCACGCGTCCGGGCGGTGCGCGGCCGGGAGCAGCGACCGCGCGACGCGTGGGTCGATGGGCACGTGCCCGCGCGCCGCCGCTCGCACGGCGGAGAGGACGTCGGCCGGCTCGCTGTCCTTGAGCAGGTAGCCGGTGGCGCCGGCCTCGAGCGCCTGCCGGACCCGCTCACCGTCGGCGAAGGAGGTGAGCACGACGACCGGCATCGGGGCCACCGAGCCCGTGGTCGCGTCGGCCGCGCGCAGCCGCCTGGTGCCCTCGACACCGTCGACCCCTGGCATCGACAGGTCCATGAGGACGACGTCGGGACGCGTGTCGAGGACGACGGCCACGGCCTCGCTGCCGTCGGCCGCCTCGCCGACCACTCTGACTCCGTCGGCCTCGAGAACCGAGCGCAGACCCGCGCGCACGAGGCGGTGGTCGTCGACGAGGACCACGGT